>CAZAHJ010000004.1:0-54286 GCA_964485115.1 uncultured Flavobacterium sp. | reverse complement strand
CATTGCTTCACATATACATATTGATGCATATTAAAACCAGACAATATGGCTTTAGAACCCATGATGTTTTATTTAAAAGAGGAGTGATTACCACCACTACTACCATCATTTCATTTAATAAAATTCAACATTTAGCGGTACATCAAGGATGGACCTCTAGATATTTGGGTTTGGCAAGTTTAGAATTTTTTACAGCCGGTGGTGATAGTAGCGATTTAGAAATTCCAGGAATTGCATTGCAAGAAGCTTACCAATGGAGAGACATGGTATTGGATAAAATAAGTAGTTTACCTTTAGTAGAAAACATAAAAATTGAAGCTCCTGAAAATTTAACCAATGAAGAGCTTTAACCAACCTCAACGACAGTCTGCCATAGGCATTTTAATTTTACTGGGTTATGATGCCCAAAAATTTCTGCGTGCATTTTGGCCAATATTATTGGTAACATTGGTTAGAAATGACTTTTCTAACCTTTATTTTATTCTTTCTGTTGTTGGAGTGATTTTATTTTTAGGCCTCCAAGCCTTTTTAAAATATTGGTTTTTCCGGTTTTATATTGACGAAAATAGAGGAGAATTTGTGGTAGAAAAAGGAATCATTCAAAAAAGCAAAATCAACATTCCTTTAGAAAAAATCCAACAAGTAAATCTCACCCAAAACATCTTACACAAAGTTGCACAAGTTTATAAAGTAGAAATAGATACAGCCGGCAGTAGCAACCAAGAAGTTTCTATCAATGCTTTATCTTTATTACTAGCCAAAGAGTTAAAATCAAAATTATTAGAAGGGGAGAAAAAACTTTCAGAGGAGGGGGAAACTTCTGCAACTACCAACATTAATGAAAGCAAACCCCTTTTTGGGATTTCATTTTTTACTTTACTAAAAATTGGGTTAACCTCTAAACACCGTGAAAGCATTGCACTTTTTTTGGTTTTTTTAATTGGTTTAATTGATAGTTTAAATAAATTAGAAGACAACCAATTGGTTGATGGCCAACAAGTAGAAAACTATTTGAGCCAATGGAGTGCTATTCAGTTAATGGTATTTAGCATTCCAACCATCATTTTACTTTTGCTTTTGGTAAATTTGGTTCGAACCCTTTTAAATTTTTTCGATTACAAAGTGTTTCAAAACGAAGATACTTTGCTGTTTCGTTATGGGTTACTCCGAACCAGAGAAGTACTTTTGAAACCCTATAAAGTGCAAAAATTTTTATTTCGTCAAAATTGGTTTCAAAAGAAATTCAGCTTGTGGGAAATTTACATTGAACAAGCAAGTAGTGGTAAAACGACTACCAAACCTAAGGAAAAATTACAAATTCCGGGTGCCAACCAACAAGAGTGGCAACAATTGTTGCAAATCGTTTTTGGGGCTGTACCTATCCTAAATATTAAGCTATATCCAAATATTAGAAAATGGATCATTTCAGGATTTATCTATAGTATTCTTTGTATTCCGGTAATTGCTTTTATACATTATATTTTAGCGTTAGAAATTATTTGGTTGGTAGTAGGAATATATATTTTGTTGGTATGGATTTTAACCGGTATTGCCTTTAAAAATTATCGATTACAAGTAAATAAAGCATTTGTTCAAAAAACCAGTGGCGTTTGGGATATTGACCATGAATTAATCCCAATTTATAAAATTCAAGGAGTAGAAACATCCCAGTATTTTTGGCAAAAAAAATATGATGTTGGTTCGGTAACTATTTTTACAGCTGGGGGAAATTTATCCTTCAACACCACGCAATACAGTAAAATTGTCCCCTTGGTAAATTATTGGCTTTATATAACCGAAACTTCTCATAAAAAATGGATGTAAAAAAAGGACTTTTCATTGTTTCCATGTTTTTTATGATTGGATGTAATAATCAAAAGCAACCCACTACTTCCGAAAATTTTGAATGGCTGGTTGGACATTGGGAAAGAATTGCTGATAGCAATAAAATAATCACCAAAGAAACTTGGAAAAAAGTCAATGATACCTTATACCAATCTCATGGATTTAGTTTAAAACAACAAGATACCATTTGGCAAGAAATCGTTCACTTGAAAAAACACCAAAAACAATGGCTTTTTGAAGTTTTAATGCCTGTAAATAAAAATACCACTGCTTTTGTATTAACCAAAATAAAGCAACATAGCTTTGTGGCAGAAAATCCAACAAACGACTTTCCAAAGATCATTAGTTACCAAAAAGTGAAAAATCAAATTCATGCAAGTATTGAAAATGGAGAACAAAAAATTGATTTTATTTTTGACCCAAAACCCTAGCTAATCTTTAAACTTCTTATCTTTGAATGGTTATTTAAGTGCAAATAATTTATCCTATTACCTCGTGTAATTAACACCAATAAATCATGAAACATTGGATTCAAGCTGCCAGACTACGAACATTACCACTTTCAGTATCCGGAATTTTGGTTGGTAGTTTTTATGCCATGTCGCAATCCTATTTTAATTGGAAAATCATTGGATTTGCTTTACTTACCACTATTGGTTTACAAGTGCTTTCCAATTTTGCCAATGATTATGGCGATGGAGTAAAAGGAACTGACAATGAAGAACGTGTAGGACCAAAAAGAACCATCCAAAGTGGGTTGATAAGCCCTAGTCAGATGAAAAATGCCATGTTTATTACCGCATGCATCACTCTAATTTTCGCATTGTTATTGATTTATGTTTCCTTTAAAAACCAATACTTATACTATTCATTACTTTTTTTATTTTTAGGAATCGTTGCCATTGGCTCAGCAATTAAATATACCGTTGGAAAAAACCCATATGGCTACCGAGGTTTTGGAGATGTATTTGTATTTATATTCTTCGGTTTGGTAAGCACTTATGGCGTATATTTTTTATATACCAAAACATGGGATTGGATATTGTTACTGCCAAGTATCGCGATCGGACTATTAAGTGTAGGTGTGTTGAATTTGAACAATATGCGAGATGAAGAAAGCGACAAAAAAGTTGGAAAAAACACTTTGGCAGTCATGATGGGTGGAGCTAAAGCCAAAATATATCATAGTTTTTTAATAGTAGTCTCAATAATTTGTTTAACACTTTTCGGTTTTTTAAAAGGTTTTGCATTCGACCAATACTTATACGTGATAGGATTTTTACCCTTGATTAGTCACTTAATCAGGGTGCACAAAACACATGACCCTAAAAATTTAGACCCGGAGTTAAAAAGATTGGCATTAACCACCTTTTTAATTTCCATTTTGTTATCGCTTTGCTTAATTTATTTCATCTCTGATATCATCATGAGATCTTAATTAAAAATCTCAAGAACATGAAAATTACATTTTTAGGACATGCCTCTTTACAGCTAGAAATTAAAGGAAAAACCATTGTAGTAGATCCTTTTATTAGTGCCAATCCAAAAGCAAGTCACATCGATTTAAATGCCATACAACCAGATTATGTTTTAATTACACACGCACACCAAGACCATATTTTAGATGTAGAAGTATTGGCCAAACAAAAAAAGGCTACCATTGTTTCTAATTGGGAAATAGCAACTTATTATGGCAACAAAGGTTTTACTTCCCACCCTATGAACCATGGTGGGAGTTGGAATTTTGATTTCGGAAAAGTTACCTATACCAATGCTGTACATTCCAGTTCTTTTCAGGATGGAAGCTATGGGGGTAATCCAGGGGGGTTTATTATTCAAGGTGAGCACAAAACAATTTATATTTCAGGAGATACTGCCCTTACATTTGACATGCAATTGATTCCGAAAAAAGTAAAACTAGATATTGCTATTTTACCAATTGGAGATAATTTTACAATGGATGTAGACGATGCCATTATTGCATCTGATTTTGTGCAATGCGATAAAGTATTGGGTGTGCATTATGATACTTTTGGTTATATAGAAATTGACAAAGAAGCAGCCATCAAAAAGTTCTTTGACGCTGGAAAAGATTTGATGTTACTTGCTATTGGAGAAAGCATTGAATTATAATGGAATTACATTTTTTCACTTATCATTTACAATTTAGGTTTGCTGCAGGTACTTCTCGAGGTGTTTTACATCAAAAAGAAACTTGGTTTTTGGTATTGAAACAAAATGAAAAAATAGGTATTGGAGAAGCTGGGTTGTTACGTGGATTAAGTATTGACGATAGACCCGATTATGAAGAAAAACTGCAATGGTTGCAACAAAACATTCATTTGCCATATACACAACTTTGGGAGGCTTTGCACGAATTTCCTTCAATCCAATTTGGATTGGAAATGGCAATGAAATCATTACAAAGTGAAAACCCATTTTTGCTTTTTCTTTCTAATTTTACCAACTTCGAAACTCCGATTCCAATCAATGGTTTGGTATGGATGGGAGATAAGCAATGGATGAAAGAACAAATTATCCAAAAAATTGAAGATGGTTTTCATTGCATCAAATTAAAAATTGGTGCCATCGATTTTAAAGAAGAACTCGCATTACTAAAATTTATTCGAACCCATTTTTCTGAAAAAAATTTAGAAATTAGAGTAGATGCCAACGGAGCATTTTCACCGACAGAAGCATTACAAAAATTAGAGAAATTAAGTCAATATAACATCCACAGTATTGAGCAACCTATCGCTCCCAAACAATCGGAAGCAATGACTAATTTATGCAAACAATCTCCTATTCCAATTGCATTGGATGAAGAATTAATTGGAATTTGGGATTTAAATGAAAAAAAGGCAATATTAGAATCCATACATCCATCCTATTTAATTTTTAAACCCTCATTAATTGGAGGTTGGCAACACACCGAGCAATGGATTGATTTGGCTGAAAAAAAATCCATTCAATGGTGGGTAACTTCTGCTTTAGAAAGCAATGTTGGATTAAATGCCATAGCACAATGGACCTTTATAAAAAGTAATCCTTTGCCTCAAGGACTTGGTACAGGTAGTTTGTATTACAACAACATCCAAAGCCCATTAAATGTTGGAAACGGAAATTTAACTTATCAATTAAATAGTAGTTGGGATTTAAGCTTTTTAAATCAGGTTATTTAATGAAGAATTTTATGATCATGCTTAGCAACATTAATCATTTATAAACTATCTTTTGACAAGAAAATATCCAATTGTTGTAGCTAATAAACCAAATAAAACAGATCCAAATACAAATAAAAATAAAGCCATATAATTTTGCTCTTTTAATAACTTAAACGCATCTAAAGAAAAGGCTGAAAAAGTAGTAAAACTTCCTAAAAAACCAATTGCAACTATAGCAAACCATGATTTGTCAAGAAAATTTTTTTCTAATAATGAAAAACAAATACCAATCAAAAAACATCCAACCAAATTCACCACAAATGTAGCATTCGGTAAGTTTTGCGAAGTATAGTTTTTAACAAATTCAGAAAGCAAATATCTAGAAACCCCTCCTAAAAAACTACCTAAACCAATGGCCAGAATTAACTTCATAAAAAATGCGTAAACTGTTTTTCAAATTTACTTATAAATTTTATATATTATTTTACTTAAGAAGCTAACATTTTTTTTGCATTCTTTGCTGACTGGTTTGTAATTGCAATATCTATCACTTCTTTCATAGTAGTTACATAGTGAAACGTAAGTCCATTTAAATAATGAGATGGTATTTCCTCAATATCTCTTTGATTGTTTTTACACAAGATAATTTCTTTAATTTCTGCACGTTTGGCTGCCAATATTTTCTCTTTAATTCCACCTACTGGAAGCACTTTCCCACGTAAAGTAATTTCTCCCGTCATGGCCAACTGCTTTTTTACTCGTTTTTGGGTCAATACCGAAACTATAGAAGTAAGCATAGCAATTCCAGCACTTGGTCCATCTTTTGGAGTGGCACCTTCTGGTACATGGATATGTACATTGTACTGTTCCAAAACCTTAGCATCAATTCCAAAATCAAAGGCATTGGCTTTGATAAACTCCATGGCAATAGTTGCAGATTCTTTCATTACTTGACCTAAATTACCAGTTAAGGTTAAACTTCCTTTGCCTTTGGAAATCAATGACTCAATAAATAATATATCGCCTCCTAAACTTGTCCAAGCCAAACCAGTTACTACGCCTGCAATCTCATTTCCTTCCGACTTTTCTCGATTTAATTTTGGTGATTTTAAAGCTGCAATAATATCTTCTTTGGTTACCTTTTGGTTATACTCCTCCTCCATTGCAATAGATTTGGCAGCGTGTCGAACCACTTGAGCAATTTTTTGCTCTAATTTTCTTACCCCTGATTCTCTGGTATATCCATCAACAATAAATTCTAACTCTTTTTTCCAAATGCTCAAATCTTTGGCTTTTAAACCATGTTCTTTTAGTTGTTTTGGAAACAAGTGTCGTTTGGCAATTTCTACTTTTTCTTCTAAAGTATATCCCGACATTTCAATCACTTCCATTCTATCACGCAAAGCAGGTTGTATGGTACTCATATTATTGGATGTAGCAATAAACATTACTTTGGACAAATCATAACCCATTTCCAAAAAGTTGTCGTAAAACTCATGGTTTTGCTCTGGGTCTAATACTTCTAATAATGCAGACGATGGATCTCCTTGGTGTGAATTGCTCAATTTATCAATTTCATCTAACACAAAAACCGGATTGGAAGTTTGGGCTTTTTTGATGTTTTGCAACACTCTTCCGGGCATGGCACCAATGTAGGTTTTTCTGTGCCCACGAATTTCAGCTTCATCACGCAAACCACCTAACGACATTCGAACGTATTCTCTTCCCAAAGCTTTGGCAATTGATTTACCGATAGAAGTTTTCCCAACACCCGGAGGTCCTGTTAAACAAAGAATAGGCGACTTCATGTCGTTTCGCAATTTCAACACTGCCAAATGTTCAATTATTCTTTTCTTAACTTCTTCTAAGCCAAAATGATCTTTGTCTAATACTTTTTGGGCTTCTTTTAAATCAAATTTATCTTTAGAAAATTTCTCCCAAGGTAAATCTAAAAACAACTCTAAATAGTTTCTTTGGATACCATATTCTGGTGATTGTGGATTGGTTCGTTGAAACTTAGCAACTTCTTTGTCAAAGTGTTGTTGCACTTTGGCATTCCATTTTTTTAAAGTAGCTTTTTGTTTCATCTCATCAATTTCTTGCTCTACACTAAATCCACCCAATTCTTCCTGGATGGTTCGCATTTGCTGTTGCAAGAAATACTCTCTCTGTTGTTGGTCTAAATCAGAGCGAACTTTTGATTGGATGTCATTTTTTAACTCTAGCTTTTGCAATTCTAAATTCATGAATCGCAAAGTTGCCATTGCTCTTTCTTTCAAAACATGCATCGATAATAATTCCTGCTTTTCTTTTACAGAAAGATTCATGTTGCTCGAAACAAAATTGATTAAAAAAGATTGACTTTCTATATTTTTAATTGCGAAAGTAGCTTCGCTGGGAATATTCGGACTCTCTTGAATAATTTTGGTTGCTACCTCTTTCACCGAATCGATAATAGCCTGAAATTCCTCATCTTTTGGCAATGGTCTCTCTTCCGGAATATCTTTAATAGTGGCAGTCAAATAAGGTTCTGTTTGCACAAAATCAATAATTTCAAAACGCTTTTTTCCTTGTAAAATAACCATGACATTGCCATCCGGCAATTTTAAAACTCGTAAAATACGAGCTACTGTACCAATAGTATGCACATCTTGTGGTTGTGGATCTTCATCCGCTTCATTTTTTTGTGCTACCACACCAATCACCTTTCCGGCTGCATTGGCATCATTTAATAATCGAATGGATTTATCTCTACCAGCAGTAATCGGAATTACCACGCCCGGAAATAAAACCGTATTTCGGAGAGATAAAATGGGTAAGGAATCAGGCAAGACCTCTTTGTTAATCTCCTCTTCATCTTCGGGAGTTAATAACGGGATTAATTCTGCATCATGATCAAAATCTTGCAGTGACATATTGTCTATGGAAATAATTTTCTGGTTGGGCATAAGTTTTATATACGTCAAATTGTCATTAAAAATATAGCTTTACAGCCAAATGATGGCAATTGCCTTTACATTTTAAGTAAAAAAGTAAGCAAACAGTAACAGCTTTTAAGCAAGTACAAAGGCTGTGCCAAGCAAACTTTAAGAAACAAATTTCAACAAAAAAACAAACATCTGATTTTTAGATATTTAAAATTTGTTGGATTCAAACAAAAAACATAAATTTCTCATTATTAAACACTTTAAACAATGCTTAAACGAAGTATTTTATTAGAAAATAAAACTTCTGTGCACACCAAAAATTTACAATTAGTGGTTAAAACAGAGGTAGTGGAAAAAATAATAAATGTTAGAGTAATTTAATTTTGAGATTAATTTCTTTACAAAATTGTATTTTTTTCTTGTTCTGCCAATCATTTTCCTTTGGTATTATTAAACCTTTCAATTGGTTTTTACAAAGTCCTTATATGAGGTTAAAATAAAACCAAAATATCAAGAAAGTAAAAAAATCCATTAGAAGGCTTAACTTATCTTGAAAATCATTTTGTTTTTTCATCTTTTTCAATAATTCCATCTTTTAACCGAATGATTCGATGGGCAAAACGGGCAATATCCTCTTCGTGGGTTACTAAAATTACGGTATTGCCTTGTGCATGAATGTCGTTAAATAATTGCATGATTTCAACTGAAGTTTTGCTATCCAAGTTACCTGTAGGCTCATCTGCCAAAATTATCGAAGGATGGTTTACCAATGCTCTGGCTACGGCAACTCTTTGTCGTTGCCCACCTGATAATTGGTTGGGCTTGTGGTCCATTCTGTCTGCCAATCCTACTTGGGTCAATACCTCTGCAGCACGAGCGCTTCGGTCTGATTTGCTTTTTCCGGCATAAATTAGTGGCAATGCCACATTGTCCAAAGCAGTAGTACGAGGCATTAAGTTAAACGTTTGAAACACAAAACCAATTTCTTTGTTTCTTATTTCTGCCAACTCATTGTCGGTCATTTTGCTCACATCTTTGCCATTCAAAATATAAGAACCTGAAGTTGGGGTATCTAAACATCCCAATAAATTCATTAAAGTCGATTTTCCTGAACCCGAAGGCCCCATCAAAGCCACATATTCTCCTTTGTTAATGGTTAAATCGATTCCTTTTAACACATATACGGTTTCGGAACCTAAGGCAAAATCTCTTTTGATGTTTTTTATTTGAATAATCGGTTGACCCATGACAAAATTATATAGTACATTGGTAGGTATTCCAAGCAAAATGTTACATGGATAGGTTGTAAAAACAAAAAAAGAGGAACCAAGTCCTCTTTTATTTGTATGATAAGCAATGAATTAAAACTGCTCTCTACCTGCAAAATGGAATGCACCTTCAATAGCTGCATTTTCATCAGAATCAGAACCGTGTACTGCATTTTCTCCTACCGAAGTAGCATACTTTTTACGAATAGTTCCTTCTGCTGCATCTGCAGGGTTGGTAGCTCCGATTAATTTTCTGAAATCTTCCACTGCATTTTCTTTCTCTAAAATTGCAGCAACGATTGGACCTCTGGTCATAAATTCTACCAATTCTCCAAAAAATGGACGTAGGTTGTGCACTGCATAAAACTGCTCTGCATCCGATTTGGTTAACTGCGTTAATTTCATAGCTACAATGCGAAAACCAGCTTCGGTAATCATATGTAAAATTCCACCGATGTGTCCGTTTTCTACCGCATCTGGCTTAATCATGGTAAATGTTCTGTTGGTTGCCATTTGATAAAGTCTTTTTTAAATTCGGGTGCAAAAGTAGTGATTTTTTTAGTGAATAGTAATTAGTGAAAAGTGAAAAGTGATTAGTCCCTTTGTTAATTATGAATATCAACCATCAACTACCTCAATCCAAAACCACTATTTTAAAACTCGCATTCCAAGGATCCAAAGATGCCATTATTTTTGGCAACCATTCCTTTCCATAGGCCAAGTATAAACCGGAAAAATTTTCTTTTCGCTCTTGTAATTGTCCCCCAGGAAACCATGCCTCATGTAAAGCGTACAAACGTTGCAAAGCATCGGTTTGTTTCTTTTTCTCTGCTTTCCAGTAACGTTTTTCTAAGTTTTGCAATCCCTTGATTTGCTTTTGTTTTTGGGCTTTTACTGCTCCTTCAAAGCTTGCATGGGTTTGATGTATATGATTTTCTAAAAAGGCAAATTGGGCTTCTAGTTGTTGCTTTAAATTGGTAAAATCTAACGGATTTTGGCTCCATTCTTTTACTTTTTGGTTGGCCAAGACCTCTTTATTTAAAAACAAATCGGATGGTTGTAACTGCATCTTTTGCATTTTTTCCCACCATTTATTATCCACTACTACCACTGAATCTCGTAATTGTAATATCGGAAACGGTACTTTCATTTCAATAAAAAGTTGGGTAAGCTGTAACCAATATGCTAACTCTCCTCCCCCACCTACATAGCATAAATTGGGCAATACCACTTCTTGATAAAGCGGTCGGAGTAACACATTTGGGCTAAACTTTTCCGGATGGTTTTGTAATTCTTGTAATAACTCTTGTAAAGTGAATTGTAGAGTTGTACCGACTAATTTAAAATCGTTAGAGTGCTTCTCTATTCGCAATCGTTGGTTTTCGTGAAAGTAAAACAAATTTACTTCCCTAGGGTTTACTTGAACTTTCCAATTTTGTGCTTCAAAATATTTGGTTTGCCCCTGAACCGTTTTCCAAGTAATACTTTCGTTGATTTCTCTTTGCATCCAAGGCACAAACGATTGTTTTAACGCTTGGTCATCTCCATCCACAATTACCAAACCATCTTCTCCAAAAAACTCCATCACCAAAGCTCTTGTGGCATCTTTAAGAGTAGTGTGTTGTAAATAAGCTTTTTCAAAAAGTGCAATCAACTCTTTGGCTCGGTTACATTTTCCGAATACTTGGGTTAAAATGTCTGCCACTTTCTCCATCCCTTTGGTGGATAAATGACCTACAGCTCCTTGGGTATTGGCATCCCAAACTATTTTTTGATCTCCTAAATAAAAATGATTGATTTCCTCCCAATCATGGTCTTCCGTAGCCATCCAATACACCGGAACAAAATGGTATTGCGGATACTTTTCTTTTAATTTTTTACACAGAATAATCGTATCTGCAATCTTGTAAAAAAAATACAATGGTCCGGTAAACAAATTCAATTGATGCCCAGTAGTAATGGTAAAAGTATGCTCGTTTAAAAGTTCGTTTAATTGACTTTGAAGTGGTACAGCGATTTCAAAATTTTTATACTGCTTTAGTAGAGATTGGTGCAATAATAAACGCTTTTCTTTGGTAAAAAAGTTGGTTTTTGCTTGCAGGATAGAAGCATAATCCTCCGGTTGATGAAGGTATGGATAAATGGATGCCATTGCTGGACTCAATTGTAAAAACTCATTGATCAAAGCTGAAAATTTACTGGAGCCCACATAAGGCACACTACAATCTACCATGGATTTTTTTGGTAAAAATATCTATTTTTTACACATCCACCTACAGTTTAACAAGCTGTTAGTAAGCCAAAAGTATTTTGCTTTCTTTTTTTTCGGATATTTGCAAACTTATTTCTCCTATGAAATAACTGCATTACATGAATTCTGTAGAAAAATATTTGTTTCAGGCCTTAGATAGTTATCCTTTTTCGTTAGAGGAAACCATCGAATCGTTGGATTATGCTTTGTCTTTAGATCCACAAAACACGATGGCTTTAACCATGTATGGCAGAATTTACAGCGAGCAATTAAAAAACCATGAAGTTGCCAAAACTTACTTTGAACAAGCATTGTCTGTAAACATTCATGCGTTAGAAGTATATGGCCCCTATTTAGATTGCTTGATTCAAAACGATGATTTTGAAGAAGCAGAAAAACTAATGGCTTTTGCACTTGGTATTAAAGGTATTGATGTAAGTGAAATTTTGATTAAAAAGGTCTTGATTTTAGAGCATCAAATGAAGTTAAAAGAAGCCAAAGAAGCCATTAAAGAAGTCATCTTAGCTAATTGCAACAACTTTTATTTGCCTGTTATTGATGATATGGAAGATCGAATTCAAGAAAAATTGAAGATACTTTTCCCTGAAAAATACAAAAAGAAAAAGAAGAAAAAAGGCAACCAAGGAAACAACAATTCTAAATTGCCTTTTTAAATAACTTACCAAAAAATTTCCTTCTAACCGTAACTAAATCTTCATTTTTCGACTAATCATCCAAAAATAAAAGACATGAGAGCACACGAAATTGATTACGAAATTTTTGGTGAAGAAATGCAATATGTTGAGATTGAATTAGACCCACAAGAAGTAGTAGTTGCCGAGCCCGGAAGTTTTATGATGATGGATCACGGCATTCAAATGCAAACCATTTTTGGAGATGGCTCAAAACAATCCGGAGGTATTTTTGACAAATTATTATCAGCCGGAAAAAGAGTTTTAACCGGAGAAAGTTTGTTTATGACGGCTTACCAAAACATTGATAGAAACAAGCGAAAAGTATCTTTTGCTTCTCCATACCCTGGGAAAATCATCGCATTAGATTTAAAAGAATTGGGTGGCAAGTTTATTTGTGAAAAAAACGCCTTTTTATGTGCAGCCAAAGGGGTTGCAGTTGGCATAGAGTTTTCCAGAAAATTAGGCAGAGGCTTATTTGGCGGAGAAGGTTTCATCATGCAAAAATTAGAAGGAGACGGCATGGCTTTTGTACATGCGGGTGGAACTTTGGCTAGAAAAGAATTGCAAGCAGGAGAGGTTTTAAAAGTAGATACCGGATGCATTGTAGGGTTTTCGCAAACTGTTGATTACGACATTGAATTTGTTGGAGGAATTAAAAATACTTTTTTTGGGGGTGAAGGTCTGTTTTTTGCCACTCTAAGAGGCCCTGGAATTGTTTACATCCAATCGTTGCCATTTAGCAGATTGGCAGACAGAGTATTGCAAGCAGCACCGCAAGCTGGTGGTAAAGACCGTGGGGAAGGTAGCTTACTTGGTGGATTGGGTAGAATGTTGGATGGAGATAATAGGTTTTAATTTGAAAATGAGCCAATATGACAATGAGCCAATATAAATTGTAACATTAAAATAATGAGTTCATTTTGGAATTTTCACTTAATTGAAAACTCCTCACTCCTCACTCCTCACTTCTCACTAAACCATTGGCACATTGACTCATTGACTCATTGACTCATTAACACATTCGCTAATTCGCTAATTCGCTAATTTTCTATCTATTCCATTTCTATAGAAAAACTTCTTAAAAACTGAATGGTTTTGATCAAATCATCATGTAAAATTCTGTCTTCTGACACAAAGGTAACTTCCTGACGATAGGCTTGGATAAATGTTTCTAAGAAATCACTAGTTTTTATAGGTCTTCTAAACTCGATGGCTTGGGTAGCATTTAGCAACTCAATAGCCAATATTTTTTCTACGTTTTGTAAAATTTGGTAACATTTTACCGCACCGTTGGCTCCCATACTTACATGGTCCTCTTGCCCATTACTCGACACAATGCTATCTATAGAAGATGGTGTTGCTAATTGCTTATTCATGCTCACCAAACTTGCTGCAGTGTATTGCGGAATCATCAATCCGGAATGTAATCCAGGATTGTCTACTAAAAATTCTGGCAATCCTCTTAAGCCGGAAATCAACTGATAGGTTCTTCTTTCCGAAATGCTTCCTAACTCAGCCATGGCAATACTTAAAAAGTCTAATGCCAAAGCCAAAGGTTGTCCGTGGAAATTACCACCGGAAATAATCAAATCTTGTTCCCAAAAAATATTTGGGTTATCGGTAACCGAATTAATTTCGGTTTTAAATACTTTTCTAACATGCTCCAAAGTATCTTTAGTTGCACCATGCACTTGTGGAATGCAACGGAATGAATACGGATCTTGCACTTGCTTTTTTGGTTGTAGTGCTATTTCGCTTCCTTCTAACAAATCCAACATTCGTTGTGCTGTATCTACTTGTCCTTTGTGCGGACGAACCAAATGGATATAGGAAGTAAATGGTTCTAATGTACCATCAAAACCCTCTAAAGAGATGGCAGCAATCACATCTGCAAAATAAGTTAATCGGTAGCTTTGTAATAAATTGTACACTCCGTAAGCACTCATAAATTGGGTGCCGTTAAGCAAAGCTAAGCCTTCTTTAGATGCCAATTCGATAGGTGCCAAACCTTGACTTTTTAAATATTCCGAAGCCAACATTTTTTTGCCTTGCACATATACTTCTCCTTCTCCTAACAATGGCAAACTTAAATGTGCCAATGGTGCCAAATCACCGGATGCACCCAAAGAACCTTGCTGGTACACTACTGGTAAAACATCATGGTTGTAAAAATGAATCAATCTTTCTACAGTAACCAATTGCACTCCGGAATGTCCGTAACTTAACGATTGTATTTTGAGCAATAACATGATTTTTACAATCTCCGCAGGTACTTCTTCTCCTAACCCACATGCATGCGATTTCACCAAATTGGCTTGCAATTGATGCAAATCGTTTTCAGAAATTTTAATTTTACACAACGATCCAAAACCTGTATTGATGCCGTAAATAGGTTGGTTATTTTTTGCAATCTTTTGGTCTAAATAACTTCTGCATTTTTGGATGTTAACTTTAGCTTCTTCTGAAAGTGCCAAAGAATGATTTTCTAAAAGAATATGATGAATTTGCGGAAGGGTCAGTAAGTCTGAACTAATGTAATGTTCTTTCATGATTATGTTATTCAGCTTTTGCAAACAATTTTTGAAGTATTTACAGCATTTGATTTAATAGAAAATACAAAACAAAAAACATTTGCAAAAATGGATTAGGTAACTTTAAAAAAGCAATGCAAAAATATGCTTTTTCAAACGTTTTCGAAGTTAATAAAAAGGAAAATCGCTTTTAAAAATTGATTCCTTTAGAAGCCAAAATTGCCATTACTTTTTGGAATTGTTCTTCTTTGCTTAAAAAAGAATTGTCTAACAAAATGGCATCTTCTGCCTGAAGTAAAGGAGAGTCTTTTCGATTACTATCTTGTTCGTCTCTTTGAACCACATTGGCATACACTTCTTGTAGGGAGACTTCTTGTCCTTTGGATTGAAGTTCTTCAAACCTTCTTTTGGCTCTGATTTCTGCGGAAGCAGTCATAAAAATTTTCACTTTTGCCTTCGGAAAAACTACGGTTCCAATATCTCTGCCATCCATTACCACCGATTGGTTTTCTGAAATTTTTCGTTGCAATTCTACCAACTTAAAACGTACCTCAGGAATGGCAGCAACCTTACTAACTTGGTTCGCTACTTCCATGGTTCTTATGTTAGCCTCTACATTCACACCGTTTAAAACGATTACAGGATAGGTTGCTGTAAGTTGAAAAGTCACCTCAATTTGTGGCAATGAAGCAATTAATTTCTCACGATCTAATATATCTTCTTTAATGATATCTTGCTGTATGGCATACCAAGTTATTGCTCGATACATGGCACCTGAGTCGATGTATAAAATTTGTAGATGTTTGGCAATTTCTTTTGCTAAGGTGCTTTTTCCTGTTGACGAATGCCCGTCAATGGCTATTTGAAAATAATTGGTTTGCATGAAAATTAATTTAAATCGATGGTCATTCCAAACATGCTTGAGTTGGCTGCTGCAGTATAACGAGCATAAGCATAATTGAAACGAATTTTATTCATTTTGAGTCCAAATCCTAAAGAGATACCCGAAAAAGTACGTTGGTCTACAATACTTAACTCCTCTGCCCTTCTAAAGTTATATCCAACTCTTAAGTTAAATCCTCTATCCGGAAATAATTCAATTCCAAAAATGGTATGTCGCAACAAGTTGTTTACAAATCCAACACGTTCTTCTATTTGGCCTCCATCTAAAGTCCCCTGGGCTCTTGCAGGATTGGCAAAAGCAACTTGCCATTGTTGTAAATTTTCAAAAGTTAAGTGCCAACGAATGGGAACGTGTTCTAATTCTTGCGAAATTCCGAGTAAAATTTCAAATGGCATGTTTTCTCGCAAACCTGCATAGGTAGTAAATTGGGTACCAAAATTTCGAACTACTAACGTAAAATCGGTTGAATACTCTTCCCAACGATACAAAATCCCTACATCTAAGGCTCCACCAAACGAAGTATAACTTTCTAAACTAGAAGTAATTAATTTGGCATTGGCACCAACATACCAATTGGTAAACGGAAAATTATATGCATAGCCAACAGACAATGCAGCTTCGGAACCTGAAAAAGTTCCGTTATTATTGCCATTCTCGTCTCTTCCGTCAAAAGTTCCGTAATTGATATATTGCACTCCAGTATGAAAGGTGTTTACATGACGGTCGTACATATAAGCATAACTTGCAGTGCCATAGGTTACCTCTCCAAATAAATTAGAATAATTTACAGAAAGTTGGTTGTGCATGTCGTTGTTAATGGTTGCCGGATTGAACAATCCTTGGTTGACATCATAATCGTAAAAGGTGAGTACTTTTCCACCTAAAGCAGCTTGACGAGGGGAGGACATCAAATTTAAAAATTGATATACCGATTGCCCTCCAATTTGTGCATAAATGAATGTGGAAAAAAAACCAAAAAACAACCAAAGCCTACCAGCCATGCAAAAAGAATTTCCTTGTATAACGAAAACGCTAAGATAAAATTATTCCAACAATCCTGAAGAGTTTCAAACGGAATATTCAGCTTTGTTTAAAACAAAAAAAGAGGCTATCTTTTCAGAAAGCCTCTTGATTATATTGAATGAAAGGATTACTCTCCTTTCTCCATTTTAGCTTTTAATTCAGCTAAGATTGCATTGTTATCTCCTAAAGTTTGAGGAGAATTGTCAGAATTAGAAGCTACTGCAGCTTTTGCATTCTTCTCTTCTTCTTCTTTAAAAGTTGCTGTGTGAGAAGCTACGATTCTTTTGAATTCTTTGTTAAACTCAATTACTTTGAAATCTGCAGTTTCTCCTTTTTTCAACTTTTTACCATCTTCTTTCTCTAAATGACGGGTTGGAACAAAAAACTGAATTTCTTCAGAAATTTCAATTGTAGCTCCTTTGTCATTTGCATCAGAAATAGTAGTGTTATGTACCGTACCTACTCCGTATTCAACTTCATACTTATCCCATGGATTTTCGGTTGTTTGTTTGTGACCTAAAGAAAGCTTTCTTCCTTCCACGTCTAATTCTAGAACAACTACATCCAAAGAATCTCCAATGTTTACAAAGTCTGATGGGTGTTTTACTTTCTTAGTCCAAGACAAATCAGAAATGTAAATTAAACCGTCAATACCTTCTTCTAATTCTACAAATATTCCAAAGTTGGTAAAGTTTCTAACAATTCCTTTATGTTTTGAGCCAACAGGATATTTTGCAGTAATGTCAGTCCAAGGATCTTGAGATAATTGCTTGATTCCTAACGACATTTTACGCTCATCTCTATCTAAAGTTAAAATAACTGCTTCAACTTCATCTCCAATTTTCACAAAATCTTGAGCAGAACGTAAGTGGGTAGACCATGACATTTCAGAAACGTGGATCAAACCTTCCACCCCTTCTGCAACTTCAATAAAAGCACCGTAATCAGCTAAAACAACTACTTTACCTTTTACTTTGTTACCAACTTTTAAATCAGTACTCAAAGCATCCCAAGGATGTGCATTTAGTTGTTTTAAACCTAATTGGATTCTTGTTTTCTCATCATCAAAGTCTAAAATAACTACATTTAATTTTTGATCTAATTCCAACACTTCGCTTGGGTGGTTGATTCTTGACCAAGACAAGTCGGTGATATGGATCAAACCATCTACTCCACCTAAATCGATAAATACACCGTAAGAAGTAATGTTTTTAACCACACCTTCTAAAACTTGACCTTTTTCTAATTGACCGATGATTTCTTTTTTCTGTTCTTCGATATCTGCTTCGATCAAAGCTTTGTGAGAAACAACTACGTTTTTGAATTCGTGGTTAATTTTCACTACTTTAAATTCCATGGTTTTGTTAACGTACTGATCGTAATCTCTGATTGGTTTTACGTCAATTTGCGAACCTGGTAAGAAAGCTTCAATTCCGAAAACATCTACAATCATACCACCTTTGGTTCTGCACTTTACAAAACCGTTTACGATTTCTCCAGTTTCATTAGCAGCAATTACTCTATCCCAAGCTTTGATGGTTCTGGCTTTTCTGTGAGACAATACCAACTGACCAGTTTTGTCTTCTCTTAAGTCAATCAATACTTCTACTTTGTCACCTACTTTTAAGTGTGGGTTGTAACGGAATTCATTTAAAGAAATTACCCCTTCAGATTTTGCATTGATATCTACAATTGCATCACGATCGGTAATTCTTACTACAGTACCAGTAACTACTTCGTCACCTTCGGTAGAAATGAATGTTTTGGTTACTAAATCTTCAAATTCTTTTAAACTTTTTTCATCTACTTGGTCAATCCCTTCTTCAAAGTTATGCCAGTTGAAGTTGTTCAAAAATTCTTGCTGTTCTTTTAAAATTTCAGCCATGCTGATTAAAAATTTGTATTCTGTGTTTCGAGTTTTTGGTTGCAGAAAAACCACAGAAGTTGTTAATTGTTTAAATGTCAATCCTTTTTGCAAAAACTCTTCTCTGCCAAAAAGGTGTGCAAAATTAGAGATATTTTTTTGATTAACAAAAAATTCCTATTGTTTTAAGCGAAAGTTTTGGACATAAAAAAACCTTTGAAACAAAGCTCAAAGGTTTTTATGGTATTTTGACAATTTTTAATCGTTCATGGAGATTAAAAACTCTTCATTACTCTTGGTTTTTTTGATGCGATCATAAATAAAATCCATCGCCTCAACCGGATTCATATCTGCCAAATATTTACGCATGATCCACATACGTTGAAGCGTGTTTTCATCTAGCAACAAATCATCTCTTCGGGTACTTGACGAAGTTAAGTCGATGGCAGGGAAAATTCGCTTGTTGGCAATTTTTCTGTCTAACTGCAATTCCATATTACCGGTACCTTTAAACTCTTCAAAAATAACTTCATCCATTTTGGAACCGGTTTCTGTTAAAGCAGTTGCAATGATACTCAACGAACCACCATTTTCTATATTACGTGCTGCACCAAAAAATCGCTTTGGCTTTTGCAATGCATTGGCATCTACCCCACCACTTAAAACTTTACCAGAAGCAGGCTGTACCGTATTGAAAGCCCTTGCCAAACGAGTGATAGAATCTAATAAAATAACCACATCGTGACCGCATTCAACCAATCTTTTTGCTTTTTCCAACACAATGTTGGCCACTTTTACGTGTCTGTCAGCCGGCTCATCAAAGGTAGAGGCAATTACTTCAGCTTTTACGCTTCGTTGCATATCGGTTACCTCTTCCGGACGTTCATCAATCAATAAAACCAATAAATATACTTCCGGATGGTTGGCTGCAATTGAATTGGCAATATCTTTCAACAACATGGTTTTACCCGTTTTTGGCTGGGCTACAATCATCCCTCTTTGGCCTTTTCCGATTGGGGAAAACAAATCAATAACACGTGTAGAAACGGTATTGTGCTTGTCTGCTAAATTAAATTTTTCGTTTGGAAACAATGGGGTTAAGTGTTCAAATGAAATTCTGTCACGCACCACTTGCGGATCGTGTCCGTTAATTTTCAAGACTTTAATTAATGGAAAAAATTTTTCTCCTTCTTTAGGAGGACGAACCACTCCTTTTACAGTATCACCTGTTTTTAAACCAAACAATCTGATTTGAGAGTTCGACAAATAAATATCATCTGGAGATGCTAAGTAGTTATAATCTGATGAACGCAAAAAACCATAGCCATCCGGCATCATTTCCAATACGCCTTCAATTTCAATAATTCCTTCAAACTCGTACTCTTCGTCTCTAACTTGTTGGTTTTTCTTATGAAATTTTTGCTGATGGTCTCTAGGATTTTGACCATTATTGAATTGCTTTGGCTTAAACTCTCTTTGGTTTGGAGTTTGTTTTGGCTCTTCTTGTAATGCTTCTGTTGATGTAGATGCTTCTTCAGTAATAACCACAGAATCTTCTGATGCGGATGGAATTTCTATTTCCTCTGTTTGAAGCGATTCCGCAACCTCATCTTTTACCATATATTTTGGTTTTCTACCTCTTTTTCCTTTTTCAAAAGTAGGATTAAAACTTGTTTTTACCTCCTTCTCTTCTACAACAACTTCTTCTTTACTTGGCTCTTCGGAAAACAAATCGTTGGATTTGGTTTCGTTCTTGGCTATTCGTTGTCTTCTTTGTTTTGGTTGATTGGAAGATTCAGTAGAGGATTCTTCTTTGGGAAGCGTTTGTTGAAAATCGAAAATTCGGGTAATTAAATCTTCTTTTTTTAAGCCTGCATACTTAATTTGTTGCGTTGCTTTGGCTATTTCTTGAAGCTCAGAAAGCTTCATTTCTTTTAATACAGAAATGTCAAACATAAAAGTTATGTGTATAATATTTTTTTCAAAAAAAGCTTAGGAAAGTAAATGATTCAAAATGATGGGGATACAAGAAAAGTGCATCTAGGAAGCAAAAATACTATTTTTTTTTTAGTTGCAAATATTTTGAAACAAAAAAGAATCCTTTACATTTGCCATATGATTCAACGAATTCAAAGTATTTACCTTTTGTTAGCTGCATTGTTGCCATTGTATGTGGGTATTTTTCCGTTGTTTCCAAAGGAATATTTACTTTTTGGTAATATTTCTTATAATGTTCCAATCATCCTATTTGGGATATTGACTGGAGTATTAATTTTGATAAACATATTCAATTTTAAGGATAGAAAAAAACAATTTGTGGTGAACAGAGTAGCCATTTTATTGAACTTTATTTTATTAGGATTGATGATTTTTGGCCTACTAAACTTATCTGGAGAGGAAAAATCCTCGGTGAAAGGTATTGAGCCGTATTTTATCTTGATTTCTATCGTGTTGTTGGTATTAGCCAACAAGGCCATCAAGAAAGATGAAGAGCTCGTAAAATCTGTAGATCGATTGCGTTAAACCTTTTAACTTAGTTAATTTAGTGCGACGAAACCATTGGATATTCCAATGGTTTTTTCGTTATTTAGGAATCTCAATAACCTCTAAATTCTGGATTTTTTCGCCATCTATTTCAAAACGTAGCATGGTTCTTACCACATGAAAACCGTGTTTTCCCACCGCACCCGGGTTCATGTGTAGGCAGGAAAAAGCGGCATCCATTTGCACTTTTAAAATATGCGAATGTCCACAAACCAAAATTTTAGGCTGCTCATTTTTTAGTAATTCTTTAATTCTAGCCGGATACTTCCCTGGACTACCTGCGATATGTGTCATAACTACTTTGACCTCTTCGACAAAAAAAATCAAATTCTCCGGAAATGTCACCCTTGCTTTGGAATCATCAATATTTCCATAAACAGCACGCAATGGTTTGATGGCAGCTATAGCATCGGTCACTTTTAAATCTCCAATATCTCCAGCATGCCAAACCTCATCCACTTGATGTACCCATTTTAAAATTTTATCGTCAATCCAGCTATGGGTGTCCGAAAGCAATAATATTTTCTTCAAAATTGAAATTTTCAACAAATATAACCAAACCATAAGTTTGTTTAAATTTAGCATCCTATTAACATTGGTTGGTAGCTTTGGTCCGTGCATTGGAACTCAAAAAGTCTATCTTTGCATCATGTTACAAAGGTATTTTTTAGAATTTTCTTACCACGGAGCCCGTTATTTTGGTTGGCAAATACAACCAAATGCGGCATCAGTACAACAAGAAATTCAAGAAAAGTTAAGTTTACTTTTACAAAAAGAAATTGAAATTGTTGGAGCAGGCAGAACAGATACCGGAGTGCATGCAAAACAAATGTTTGCTCACTTGGATGCAGAAAAAGATTTAACCAATCCGAATTTCATCAAAAGATTGAATTCTTTTTTACCCAAAGATATTGCGATACATCAAATTCATTTGGTTCCGAACGATGCCCATGCTCGTTTTGATGCTACACATAGAACCTATGAATATTGGATTCACCAATTTAAAAATCCATTTTTAGATGGTTTAAGTTGGCATGTTGCAAAAGAATTAGATTTGGATAAAATGAATGAAGCCGGAAAAATACTCATGCAATACGATGATTTTGAATGTTTTTCTAAAACGCATACCGATGTAAAAACTTTTTTTTGTAAAGTAAGCGTTTGCGAGTGGCAAAAACAGGAAGAAAGATTGGTTTTTACCATTCAAGCAGATCGGTTTTTGCGAAATATGGTAAGAGCAATTGTTGGAACAATGATGGATATTGGTACCCATAAAATTCCAGTACAGCAAATGCATGACATTATTCAGAGTAAAAATCGAGGAAAAGCTGGATTTTCTGTTCCAGCTCATGGTTTGTATTTAACCCAAGTAACCTATCCATACATTTAAGTAACTGCTAAAAGCCATTCATGAAAGCATTCGACCTCTCTTTATTTAAAAAAATCCTGCAATATGCAAAGCCATACCAAAGCAGATTGCGATGGGTGGTATTTTGGTCGTTGCTTTTGGCATTGGTTTCTGTGGTCCGTCCGCTATTATTAAAAGAAACCATCGACAGTGCTTTAGAACAAAAAAATGAAGCAGCCTTATTTTGGCTAATTGCTTTTATGGGAACCTTTTTAGTTTTGGAAGTGCTTTCGCAATACTTTTTTGTGTATTGGGCAAACTGGTTAGGCCAAGATATTGTTAAAGATCTAAGAGAACTGCTTTTCGCAAAAATTAACCGATTTAAAGTTACTTTTTTTGACAAGGCTTCTGTGGGACAGTTGGTTACCAGGACTGTGAATGATATCGAAGCTATTGCACGAATTTTTAGCCAAGGCTTGTTTATGATTATTAGCGATTTGCTAAAGATGATTGCGGTATTGGGAGTGATGTTTTACATGAACTGGAAACTAAGCTGGATTGTAGTTTTGTTCATGCCGTTGATTGTGTATGCTACTCGAATTTTTCAAATAAAAATGAAAGGGGCTTTTGAAGAAGTACGAACCCATGTGGCAAATTTGAATGTGTTTGTGCAAGAACGTTTGTCTGGAATGAAAGTGGTACAAATGTTTCACAGAGAAGAACAAGAGTTAGAAAACTTCAAAAAAATAAACCATCAGCATCGCAAATCATGGGTGAAAACCGTTTGGTACAATTCGATTTTCTTTCCGATTGCAGATGGAATTAGCAACTTTACCTTAGGTGGAATTGTGTTATATGGAGGGTTGATGATTTTAAAAGGAGACCCCGTTAGTTCACCTGGAGATTTGTTTGCTTATACGATGTTTATTGGCATGTTGTACAACCCTTTACGGCAAATTGCAGATAAATTTAACGAACTACAAATGGGAATGATTGCTGCAAAAAGAGTGTTTGAAGTAATGGAAGAATCTGAACCAATTCAAAATCAAGGCTCCTTACAACCATCCTTAATTGGTCAAGTAACTTTTGAGCACGTTTGGTTTGCGTATAAAGAGCCTGAATTCGTGATTAAAGATTTGAATTTACAAATCAAACCTGGTGAAAAAATTGCTATTGTTGGTGCTACGGGTGCCGGAAAATCGACTATCATTCACTTGATCAATCGATTTTACGAAGTACAAAAAGGAAAAATTCTATTGGATAACGAACCAATTGAAAATTACGATTTACCAAGCTTGCGTAAACAAATTGGGATGGTTTTGCAAGATGTCTTCTTGTTTTCAGACACCATACTAAATAACATTACGCTTGGAAATAATAACATTAGCTTGGAGGAAGTAATAGAAGCTGCCAAAAAAATTGGCATTCATGATTTTATTAAAGAATTACCAGAACAATATCATTTTCATGTTCGAGAGCGTGGAGCCATGCTTTCGTTGGGACAACGACAGTTGATTTCCTTTTTAAGAGTGTATGTGGCTCAACCAAAAATTTTAATTTTAGATGAAGCTACTTCTTCTATTGATACCCATACAGAAGAATTAATTCAACATGCTACAGAGGTATTAACAGAAAATAGAACTTCTATTATCATTGCACACCGATTGGCTACCATTATGCATGCCGATAGAATTTTGGTAATGGAAAAAGGAAGCATCGTAGAAGAAGGTACCCACGACAGCTTACTGCAAATAGAAAACGGATTTTACAAAAATTTATACGAATCGCAGTTTTTAAAGGAAATGGAATTGTAATTTAATACTCAAAAGTTCCATACGTACTTTGAATCGTTAACTTTTTAGTTTCATTAGCTTCTACCCTTCCAACAATTTGAGCATCCACACCAAACGATTGTGAAATTTCAATAATTTGATGGGCAATTTTTGGCGGTACATAAAACTCCATTCGATGTCCGCAATTAAACACTTGGTACATTTCTTTCCATGAAGTATTGGATTGCTCCTGAATCATTTGGAACAAAGGTGGTACCGGAAACAAATTATCTTTAATGATATGAAACTGGTCTACAAAATGTAAAATTTTGGTTTGTGCACCACCACTGCAATGTACCATTCCATGTATGTTTTTTCTGGAAACTTCTTCCAAAACTTTTTGTACGATCGGAGCATACGTTCTGGTAGGAGACAATACTAATTTTCCGGCATCTAATGGACTTCCATCCACCGAATCTCTTAGTTTCATTTTTCCGGAATACACCAAATGCTCAGGTACAGTAGCATCAAAACTTTCCGGAAACTTTGTTGCCAATTCTTTCGAAAACACATCATGACGTGCACTAGTTAAGCCATTGCTACCCATGCCTCCATTGTATTCTTTTTCGTAAGTGGCTTGTCCGAATGATGCCAATCCTACTATCACATCTCCAGCTTGAATATTGGCATTATCAATCACATCTTCTCTTTTTATACGAGCAGTAACCGTACTATCTACAATAATGGTTCTTACCAAATCACCAACATCAGCTGTTTCTCCACCTGTACTATGAATTTGGACACCAAATTTTGCTAGCTCTCGAATCAATTCCTCTGTGCCTTCAATAATGGCTTGAATCACTGCACCCGGAATCAAATTTTTGTTTCTACCGATGGTAGAGGAAAGTAATATATTAGAAGTTGCTCCTACACACAACAAATCGTCAATATTCATGATCAAAGCATCTTGGGCAATGCCTTTCCAAACCGAAATATCACCAGTTTCTTTCCAATACATATAAGCCAATGACGATTTGGTTCCAGCACCATCTGCATGCATTACCAAGGCATAAGCCGGGTCGTTGGTTAAATAATCTGGAACTATTTTACAAAATGCTTTCGGAAATAAACCTTTATCGATATTTTTGATGGCCTGATGCACTTCTTCTTTGGCAGCAGAAACCCCACGTTGGGCATATCGTTCGGAGGAGTTGGGATTCATAAAAATAAGTTGTGTTGGTGCAAAGATAATTTTTTACCAGCAATTAACCGGAATCAAATTTTAATTTAAAAAGATGACAGAAAAAATAATCATCCAAGCAAAAAATATCCACCGCTATTTTCAATCGTTACACGTATTAAAAGGTGTTGATTTAGAAGTAAAAGAAAGTGAAATTCTTTCGTTGGTAGGAGCATCCGGAGCCGGAAAAACTACTTTGCTTCAAATTTTAGGCACTTTGGATGAACCTTCTTTAAAATCGCCATTAAATCAACCTATTGTTTCGGAGTTACGAATGAATGAAGCATCGTTGATTGGCAAAAAAGACCAAGAATTGGCTAAATTTCGAAACCAAAATATTGGATTCATTTTTCAGTTCCATCATTTAATTCCTGAATTTGATGTCACAGAAAACGTCATGTTACCAGCTTTGATTACTAACCAAAACAAGAGAGAAATCAAGCAAAGAGCAGAAGAATTATTGGTTTACTTAGGCTTGCAAGAACGATTGACACATGCTCCAAAAAATTTATCCGGAGGTGAACAGCAGCGAGTGGCTGTTGCAAGAGCATTGATTAACCAGCCTAAAGTAGTTTTGGCAGATGAACCATCAGGAAATTTAGATGCCAAAAGTGCCGAAAACTTGCACCAATTGTTTTTTGACTTACGAAAAAAATTCAGACAAACTTTTGTGATTGTTACCCACAATGATAGTTTTGCCAATATGGCCGACAGAAAAATTGTAATGAAAGACGGGATGATAATTAGTTAATTAAAAACAATAAAGTAAATAAGGAAATTAGCATTGTTCCAAACACAATTGCTCCAAACAGCAATCCACGCTTGCCACTTTCCCATAATGTTTTAAACTTTATTTTTAATCCAATGGCCACCATAGCAATGGTTAGAATTACTTTACCCAATTGATTAGAGAAATCAATTATCTCTTTAGGAAAAGAAACATAAGAAACGAGCGTAGAAATTACCAAAAAGGCTATCAGATACCATGGTAAACTCCAATAGGAAACTTTTTGATTTTGGTGGCTTCGCAATAAATAATTAAACAAAATCAACCCAGGGGTTAACATGGCTACTCTGGCCAATTTGATGGTTAATGCATTACTCCCTATGGTTTCAGAAACTGCATAACCTGCTCCAGCTACATTTCCTACAGAATGTAAAGTACCACCAAGCAACAAACTGGCATCCACTTCACTCATTTGTAACAAGGTAACCAATAAAGGTAACAAAAGCATCCCAAGTGTTCCGTATAAATTTACCACTGCCATAGAAACTGCAATATCTTCTTTGTCTTTCGCAACGGTTGGAGCCAAGGCTGCAATAGCACTGGAACCACAAATTGCAGTTCCAAAACCAACCAACCATCCTACACTTCTTGGACATTGCATTTTTTTTGACAAAAACATGGTAAAAAACAATACCAAAAAAACAGTGAGTACCACAATTAAAAAATTAGAAAAACCAATTTTAGCAATATGGGTATAATTGATGCCGAATGCCAATAGAACCACAGAAACTTCTAGCATTTTTCCGCTGGTAAAAGAAATGCCATCCTGAAATTTTGCGGGAATTACATAAAAATTATTAATTAAAATCCCTGCCAATAAGCCCAACAAAATACTATGAGAAGTTTGTAACCAACTGCTTAACAACATGACAACACTTCCTACAACTACAGAAAGTAAAAAGCCTGGAAACAACTGTTGTAATTTTTGATTCATGGTTGCAAAGCTAAATGGCTATTTTGAATAAAAAAGTAACTAATGTTACTCAAAGAAGTTCAATAGAAGCTCGATGAATTTTAATTTTCCCCTCATTTTCAAGAGTTTTTAATAATCTGGAAATTACCACACGAGAAGTATGCAAATCATAGGCTATTTCTTGATGGGTACTTTTAATTTCTCGGGTTTGGTAAATTTTTGTTTTATCGATTAAATAACTTAACAATCGGTCGTTCATATTCATAAATGCCAAATGATCAATGGCAGATAGCATTTCTTTTAACCTTTGGTTGTAGCTATTAAAAACAAAATTTCTCCATGACTTATATTTTCCTAGCCAATCTTCCATTTTAATTACCGGAATCATCAATAACAATCCTTTGGTTTCGGCTACTGCTCTAATTTCGCTTTTGGTTTCTCCTAAACAACAAGCCATGGTCATGGCACAAGTATCTCCTTTTTCAATAAAATACAACAGCAACTCTCCTTCATCAAAATCTTCTCTTAAAATTTTAATTGCACCTTCTAACAACAATGGCATTTTTTGAATGTATTGTCCGAAATCTATCAATACATCTCCCTCTTTAAATTCTTTCATTACTGCCACGTGGGTAATTTCTTCCAACAATTCTGGTTCAAACATTGCTCCATAGTGCAGTTCTAATAAATCTCTCATAACTAAATTCAATTCTTTGGTCTAAAAATAAGAAAAATCCCCTAACCAAATACTCAGTTAGGGGATTAAGCATTAATTAAAGTCGTTTTAAAAATCAAATTTATAATTAGCTCCCAGAAGAATTTGTATGCCTTGCACAGGAGTATGGATCCATCGTTGATAAGCTTGGTTTGCAAAATTTTGCAAACGTAAAAATCCGGATAACTGTTGGTTATGTTGGTAAAGCACTTGTAGGTTAGCATCCAAAAAACTACCTAACTTTACTACTTCCTGCTGTATGTTTACTTGGTTGGTGAAGTAGGTATTGATATCAAATCTGTTTCCTACATAAAATAATTGAAATTGTGTTTTCCATTTTTCTGCAACTTGCCAATCTGCTGTTAAGGTAGATTGAAAATTAGGCAGGTTCCATGCGGTTATCTCGTTAGTGGTTTGGTAGTGGTTGTATTCTCCTGACAATGCCAATTGAAAATTTTTGGCAACAGAACCTTTTAACTCTCCAAACAATTGGGTAGTTTTTACATCGTCATACACATATTGAAATGCATTACCGAACTCAAACCCTCTGTAGGTAGACTGTAATTGATTAAAAACGGTATTAAAAAACATGGCTCGATTGTTTTGAATCAAATAACTTCCTTTCACATGATAGGACATGGCACTAGAAAATTTACCTTGCAATCCGGCATGTGCATTCAGTGCAGTACTTGTTGGTGCAAGTTGCAAAGTTGGCAAAACAAACGGATTTTGATTCACTGCATTACGATAGGTATTTTGCTCTAAATCACCCTTAGCACCTGCATAAAACTGCAATACTTCTGGCACTATTTGAAGCGATGCTTTGATGTTTGGAAACACATAAAACTTTCCGTTTTGAGCGATACCGTCTTGGCTGTAAAACAAACCTGCTCCTAGTTGAAATGTCCAGACATCTCGCAGCAATTCGATGTTTGGTTGCACCCCAATATTTGTGTATTTGTATTCTAAATTACTTTGACTGGCATCTAAAGTTCCTACCAAAAAGTCGAGAAAAAGATTGGTTTTTACATTCACCTCCCCTATTTCAATTGAAAATTCCGGTTGTACAAAAAAGTGATTTTCCGAACCATCAAAAGCATCTGAAAAAAGATAAAAATCAGCATTTGCTCTTTTGAAAATCCCCTCATTAAAGGTCAACTCCCCACCAAAACGAAAGGTTTGGTAGGTTTGAGAAGGATCGATAGCTGAGATAAATGTTGCTTGTTGTTGGTTATCTAAATCTTGCAAATGAAACGATGGCAAACCATACCAATTGTATGATTGACGTTGGTAGCCTCCTTGTACCATCCAAGCATGATCTTTTTGTTGGTTCCCGTAAGTAAGTTCCACCAAAGTATTTGAAAATTTATCGTCTAATAAAGCATCTTTAATTCCTCCTTGTGTAGAACGATGCTTGATATTGGCATGTAAATAGGAATTGGCATCAAAGTTTTTAGAAAGATACAATTCTCCCAATAAGTTGGCATAATTTCCAAAAGCCAAAGTTGCATAATGGTCGAATAATTTTTCCTTCTTGGTTTTTTCTACTGCTGCTACTTTTCCTTTACTAGGGGTAAATGTAGATGCTACCGGGAAAGAAAAAATTTGGTATTCGATATTTTCTCTTTTGGTGTTTTCTTCATCCTCTAAGGAAGGAGTTTCTTTCACCTTAAAGGCATCAGAAACAGTGGCTTGGTAAGACTTTACCACATTTACCACTTCGGTTCCAACTTGTCCGTCTTTTTGCTGTGCAGAACTAATAAAAAAAGAAAAAAACAAAGCAAAAACTAAGTAAAATTGGTATTTGTTATTAAAAAAATGAGCTAATTTCATAATGTATAAATTTTGATTTTTCAGTGGTCACATATGTTATCGCCTTTTTCTCATCGGTGTTTGCTTGCAGCAAACTTCTTGTTAATGGCGATTTCATATGTCAAAATATTAGTTGCCAAAAGAAGCATTTCTTTTAGCTTCTTCTGCTTTAATTTTATTTAATTCGGTAGTTGCTTCTTGTACCACATCGTTGTACTCGGCAAAGTTTTTAATCACTGCCTCTAATATGTAGGTTGCTTGAAAACTATCTTTTAAACCGTAAAAGTTTTTACCCATTACCACCAAACTCTTTGCTCCCCAGTATTTGTAACCTGCATAATCTTTGGTAATTTTTTGAATGGTGGTGTTAGACGCTTCCCATTTACCTTCTTTATTTTTAAAATACGCATCGTAATACCATGCCTCTGCAGCCAATTCTCCCTTGGCAGTTGACAATAATTTTGCATAGGCTTCTTTGGCTTTGGCTTCATCATTGGTGTTTACATATGCCCTGGCGATCATGATTTGAGCATCGTTTTTAATGCGTTCATCCACCTTGGCATTGCCCAGCACTTTTTCTGCATAATTCACCACTAGGGTATAATTCTCTAATTCATAGTAACTCTTCATCAAATTAGATTGTGCATACAAAACATTTTGAGGAAAATCGGCTTCTATCTCTAAACGTTTTAAAATAGATTCTGCTTTGGTGAAATCTTTGTTCTTTAAATAAATCTCACTGATTCTTGCCAATGATGCTTCGGTATATTCGTTTTTTGATTTTTCTACCACTTTTAAATAATGTGGTAATGCATTATTTTCTAAACCATCTGCAAAATATAACTGTGCTAAATAAAAATTTGCTTTGGTTGCATGGATCCCGTTTGAAAATTTTACCAAGTATTGCTGAAATCCAGAAATAGCATTTTTGGTATTGTTTTGTAAATATTGCTTTTCCGCAGATTCATAGGTAGTATTATCTAAATCCACATTGGTAACTTCAATATAGTCTAATGTTTTAACCCAATCCGCATATTCCTCAACTTTACCTAAATCTACATAAATTTCTCTGGCTGTTGCCACAGCTTCCAAAGCCTCTGGTGTGTTTGGAAACTCTTTTGCTACACGTTTGAACTTATCAATAGCCGGATCTGGTCTGTTTGAATTATAGTAAATCAAACCTTGACGAAGAATTGCTTTAGAAGTAAAAGTCCCTTTTGGAAACTCTTGATGCAATTGATCGTACATTTTTAATGCCAATTCCGTTTGGTTTTGGTTTGTGTAGGTGTTTCCTAATTCAAATATAGCATCATCGCGAAATGGCGATTTAGTATATTTCTTTAAAAAAGCTTGTAAATCTTCTATTTTCTTTGGTGTTCTATCCACAAAACCATAGCTCAAGGCTTTTTGGTAGGCAGCATAATCAGCTTCAGAGCCTCCTAATTCAATTGCCTTGTTATAGTTTTCCATAGCAGGCCAATACTTAGCAGTTACAAAATATGCATCGGCTAATCGCAAATAACTATCATTTAATTTTACCTTATCTGAACTATTTGCCGAAATACTCATTTGGAAAAACGGTATAGATGCTTCGTAATCTTTTAATTTAAAATAGGCATAAGCCAAATGGTAATCTAAATTTTTAAATTCAGGAGTTTGTGGTGCACTGTTGTGATTTTTAAACTGCTGAAAACTCAACAAAGCATCTTTAAATTGATCTAAATGAAACTCAATTTCACCTTTCCAAAACAATGCTCTGGCAACAAATTTTGGATCACGTGGTTCTGCCAATGATTTTGAAAACATTTGCATGGCATCTTTGTAATTGCCATCAATATAAAACTCCAAACCTCTGTAAAAAGTCACCTTTTGATAAATGGGCCTGTTATCTGAAGTCTTTGTTTTTTCCAACAATGCCAATGCTTCTTTATAATTTTTTGACGTGATAAAAGAGCTGATTAAAAGTTGTTCGATTTCTGCTTTGTATGCGGTATTTGGATATTTTTTCACAAAGGCTTGCAACACATCAGGCACACTTTGATACGGATTGCCCATATCATAACTCAATTTGGCATAATTGTAAAATGCATCTTCTTGAATTTTGGCATCAAAACTCATTTCTGAAGCATTTTTAAAAGCATTCAATGCTTGCGATTTTTGGTTATTTCGCAAATAGCTTTCCCCTAAATGGTAATAAGCATTTTGTGCAACAAAATCTTTTCCTTCTACAATTTTGTTAAACTCACCTATAGCATTTGGATAGTCTTTTTGTTGGTAATAGGCATATCCTAACAAATAAAAATCGGTGTTGGTCCACTTTCCTTTTTTACCCTTGTACTCTTTTAAATACGGAATAGCTTTGTCATATTGTTTTAAGTTGAAATAACTCTCACCAATAATTTTGTTTAACTCCGACTTTTCGTTGGCATCTGATTTAGCCATGGCAGCCAAACCCAAATCAATAGCTTTTTGAAAATTTCCTAATTTAAAATTCATGTCAGCCTGGTAGTACGACATTTTTTCTTTGTAAGCTAGATTGTCTTCAATCTTTCCAAAATAATCGCTGGCTACTTTATAGTTATCACTTTCATACTCTATGTAACCAATATAATATTTTGCTTGTGAGCCAAATTCTTTAGAATTCTCTACTTTTTTCAAACTACTAATGGCTTCTTTCTTTTTGTTGTTGGCATAAGCAGCATATCCTCTTTGAAAATAATACTTTTCAGCAGATGCTTGTGACAAATTTCCCTCTTGCACTTTTTGATACCACTCGTAAGATTTTACAAAATTATTTTGTTCAAAATAGTAGTCCCCTACCTCTAAAAAAGCACTGTTTCGCTTCGGACTCAACGAAAATTCTTCCACAAATTGTACCAAAAGTGCTTCTCCATTGGCTTGTCCTAATCGAATAGCTGCAATTGCAATTACATAATTGGCTTCTGCTTTTTGCTCTTCTGATAATTTCCCTTGCAAACTATTTTTTAACGCTACTTGGGCAGATAAATATTGTTTGGCTTTATACAACTCCAACCCTTGAAAATAAGATTCCGGAGTTTGTAATTCCACTTGAGTTTGCTGAGCAAATAATCCGAAATGCAATAGGAGGAACAGCATCCAAAACTTACTCCAGCTTTTTTGATTATACAATCGATTCATAAACAATGCTTTTACTGGTTTTTAAAAACAAATGTTACATAAATTGCAACATTTAAAATTAATCTCTACCTGTCAAAAACGAAACCAAAAGCAGTTTTATTATAAACAACTTTTTAAACAAGTTGCAGACTTATCAACAATGCAAATGCATCTAAAATTATACTAAAATAAAATAGTGCTCGTTGTAAAAGTTGTACTTTGCACAAAATTGACCACAACTTATGGAAGCGATTAAAATACTATGGGTAGATGACGAAATTGACTTGTTAAAACCTCATATTTTATTTTTAGAACGAAAAAACTACCAAGTAACCACTTGCAATAATGGTGCGGATGCCATTGAAGTATTTCAAGACCAAAGTTTTGATATTGTGTTTTTAGACGAAAATATGCCGGGGTTATCAGGATTAGAAGTATTGCAAGAATTAAAAGAAATCAAAAGTACGGTTCCGGTAATCATGATTACCAAAAGTGAAGAAGAAAGCATCATGGAAGAGGCGATTGGTAGTAAGATTGCAGATTATTTGATCAAACCTGTAAATCCGAACCAAATATTGTTGTCGTTAAAAAAGAATTTAGATCATTCCAGATTGGTTACGGAAAAAACCACCTTAGATTACCAAAAAGAGTTTCGAAATATTTCTATGGAATTAGGTTCGGTTAGGACATATGAAGATTGGGTTGATTTGTACAAAAAATTACTTTTTTGGGAAATTGAGTTAGAAAATATTGAAGATCAAGGTTTGGTTTCTATCCTAGAGTCTCAAAAAACAGAAGCCAACATTCAATTCGGAAAGTTTATTGAAAAAAATTACGAAAGTTGGTTTACCCATCCGGAAGATGCCCCTACACTATCGCATCAAATCTTTAGAAATTATGTGATTCCCGAACTGGTAAAAAAGGACAAACCAGTATTGTTTGTTGTGATTGATAATTTGCGATTTGACCAATGGAAAGCTTTTGAATCTATTGTTACCGGGAATTACAAATTAGAAAAAGAGCATGCATATTTTTCTATTTTACCAACTGCTACCCAATATGCTCGAAATGCTATTTTTTCGGGATTAACTCCTTTAGAAATGGAAAAACAATTTCCGAACTATTGGAAAAATGATGTAGAAGATGGTGGAAAAAACCTATATGAAGGAGAATTTTTAGAAGCACAAATCAAACGATATGGCTTAAAAATTAAATCGGAATATTTTAAAATTACCAATTTTAAAGATGGAAAAAAATTAGCAGAAAACTTCAAAAGTTTAAAATCAAACGATTTGGTTTCTGTAGTTTATAACTTTGTAGATATGCTTTCGCATGCCAAAACCGAAATGGAGGTAGTAAAAGAATTGGCTTCAAACGACAAAGCTTATCGTTCATTAACCTTGTCGTGGTTTAAAAATTCTCCTTTGTTGGAAATGATACAGCAAGCACAGCAAATGGGCTTTCGACTCATTATCACCACCGATCATGGCACCATAAACGTTAAAAATCCATCGAAAGTGATTGGTGATAAAAATACTAGCTTAAACTTAAGATACAAAACCGGAAGAAGTTTGACCTATGAAGACAAGGAAGTTTATGCGGTAAAAGATCCTAAAAAAATCGGCTTGCCAGCCATCCACATGAGTAGTTCCTTTATCTTTGCAAAATCTGATTTGTTTCTGGCTTACGTTAACAACTTTAACCACTACGTAAGTTACTATCGAAACACTTACCAGCATGGTGGTATTTCGTTGGAAGAAATGATCATTCCTTTGATGATTTTGGAACCTAAATAGCATGGAATTTACCTTTCAATTAAACGAAATTTCTACGGTAGCACACCAATTAGTATTGCTTTTTCAACATCCATTAGTTTGTTTAGAAGGCGAAATGGGTGCAGGAAAAACCACTTTAATTAAATCCATTTGCGAAGTAATGGGAGTAAAAAGTCCTGTTTCGAGTCCAACGTTTTCCTTAGTAAACGAATACGAAAGCAATGCGGGCATACTCTTTCATTTTGATTTATATCGATTGAAGGAAGAAACCGAAGCTTTAGATTTTGGAATAGAGGACTATTTAGACTCCGAAAACTATTGTTTTATCGAATGGTTTGACAAAATTCCTAACCTGTTGCCAGCACATTATCATCTGATTAATATCTCAATTGTGGATAGTAACACCCGAAAAATTACCTTTTTCACCTTATAAAAATCGCAACATTTGATAAAATACTACCGTTTATTTCCAATAATTTCGATATTTTTTTGCTAATTCCGCCTTTTTACTTGGCTATTGTGTTAAAAAACAAAATTTAACTTGCTTTTTAATTTTTTTTTAAGTTAAATTTGTCCATCACTAAAAACAATTGCCTATTGCATAATAATACTTTTTAAAAATACCGTTGTCCCGATTCTGAATTTTAAAAAGATTATTATGTCCGTTATACAACTTTCCGATGCAGTTTTGCTAAAGAAATACATCCAAGGAGATGAAAATTCATTAGCTGTTTTAATTGAACGACACCAAACCAAAATTTACGGTTTTATTTATTCCAAGCTGGGTGACCGAGATTTATCGGATGATATTTTTCAAGACACTTTTGTAAAAGTGGTAAAATCATTAAAAATTAATGGGTACCAAGAAGAAGGCAAATTTGTTTCATGGGTTACACGTATTGCCCATAATTTGATTATTGACCATTACAGAAGAAGTAAAAAAAATACCATGATCAACTCAAGCAATAATTTGTATGAGAAAGATTATTTTATAGATAATGGTGCCAATGCAGAAGAACAAATCATTGATTTGCAAATCTCTAACGATTTAAAAAAAATGATTGACCAACTTCCGGACGACCAAAAAGAAGTGGTTAAAATGCGTATGTATGACGATTTAAGTTTTAAAGAAATTGCAGAAATGACCAATGTAAGCATCAATACTGCTTTAGGCAGAATGCGTTATGCTATTATCAACTTGAGAAAAATGATGGAAAAAAACCAAATTGTTTTAACCAATTAAACAATATTTAAGGTGGAGATACGTTATACTTTAAAAATTGAAGTATGGCAAAAAACTACCCTATCCCATCCCCTAAATTGAACACTCTTAAACCAAAAAAACAAACTATTGCTAACATTTTGAATTTTTCAAAATCGTATCAAGTGCAAAAAGTTGGAAGTTTGAATATAGAGTTACATTTAAATTAATTTTCGTTTTTATTAGAACAGTTATCAAAAATTATTTTTTTGGTAACTGTTTCTTTTTCATTACCTCGTTAAGCACTAATTTTCGCCCAATCGTTTTGGTAATAATATCCTTGTTTATTTCCCAACCTCTGGCAGGAGAATATTCTCTCCCGTACCAAATAATTTGTAAATGCAAATCGTTCCAACAATCTTTAGGAAATAATCGTTTGGCATCTTTTTCGGTTTGTTGTACACTTTTTCCGTTTGAAAATCCCCAACGATACATCAATCGATGGATATGCGTATCTACTGGAAATGCAGGCACTCCAAATGCTTGACTCATTACCACACTTGCTGTTTTATGACCAACTGCTGGCATTTTTTCAAGTGCAACCATATCTGCAGGTACTTGTCCTTGGAATTCTTCTACCAAAATTTTCGACAAGCCATAAATCCCTTTAGATTTCATTGGACTCAATCCACATGGTCGAATTATATTCTGAATCTCTTCCACGGTTAATTTTAGCATGTCATACGGATTATCGGCTTTGGCAAAAAGCAATGGGGTGATTTGGTTTACCCGAACATCTGTACACTGTGCAGAAAGCAAAACTGCTACCAAAAGCGTATACGGATCTTTATGGTCCAACGGAACCGGAATAGTCGGATACAACTCGTTTAACGTATTTATAACAAAGGTTACCTTTTCTTTTTGCGTCATTTGTGTAAATTTAACCAACAAAAATACAATATATCATGAACACATTAAAAGTTGGAGATGCTGCCCCATCTTATTTAGGAACTGATCAAGATGGAAATACCCATCAATTAAGTGATTATGCCGGAAAAAAATTAGTAGTTTTCTTTTATCCAAAAGCAAATACCCCTGGTTGTACTGCGGAAGCTTGTGATTTAAGAGATCATTACAGTGAATTTACTGCTCAAAACTATGCCATTTTAGGAGTAAGTGCTGATAGTGCCAAAGCACAGAGTAGTTTTAAAAACAAATTCGAATTTCCGTATCCACTCATTGCAGATGAAAACAAAGAAATCATTCAAGCATTTGGGGTGTGGGGACCAAAAAAATTCATGGGAAAAGAATACGATGGCATCCATCGAACTACTTTTATCATTAATGAACAAGGAATTGTTGAAAAAGTAATTAGCGATGTTAAAACCAAAGCACACGCTAATCAAATTTTAGGATAACAAAAAACTGACCAAAAGGTCAGTTTTTTGTTACTTTTAAGATATCAATTCACTAGTTGGTTTATATCCAAATAAATGATTGCTTTTGATAATCTCTGCAATACCAGGTGGTAATTTTTGTTCCCAGCCATATTCCCCTTTGGTAATCATTTTTAATACCTGACGTGAATAAATATCTAAGTTATCGTCGTTGTAATCTTCAATATCCATTACTTTCCCATTGAACTTAAAAAACTTGTACAATTCTTTCATTCGTGGATGTACTTTTAGAGAATCAGAATTTATTACATTTCCTTCTTCATCTTTCATCGGATACAGGAAAACTTTTAAATCTCTATAAAACAATTTCCCAAAAGCTTCTAATATTCCACCGCTTAAATGACGATAATATTTTTCGTCAAAAATATCTACCAAATTATTAACTCCCATAGCCAATCCCATTCTGGCTTTGGTATAATTCGAAAAATATTCCACTACTTTATAATACTCTTGGAAATTGGAAATCATAACGGTTTGTCCTAAGGAACAAAGCAGCTCGGCTCTGTCCATAAAATCCCTTTCATCAATTTCACCTTCCGCTTTTAAATTAGATAAAGTTATTTCAAACACCACCATGGTATTATCCGGATCCACTTTGTTTTCTTTTAAAAATAAATTTAAAGAGTTTTGGTACATATCCATATTCACTTTGGTTACCGGACGGAAACTACCTCTTAACAATAAGATATTTTTTTTGTATAAAACTGCCGCAGGAAGCACATTATAGCCATCCGGATTAAACATTACCGCATCGGTCATGCCATTTTTCACCAACTGTAAACTCATTAATCTGTTATCAACATCTGCAAAACGTGGCCCAGAAAAATTGATCATGTCAATTTCAATTTGATCTTTATCAATATGATCATACAAATAACGCAGCATTTTTTTGGGTTGTGCATATTTATAAAATGCCCCATAAATTAAATTTACTCCTAAAACACCAAGAGTTTCTTGTTGTAACCGTGCATCATTTTCTTTAAACCTTAAATGTAAAATAATTTCGTTGTATGGTTCATCAGGTTCAATTTGAAACTTTAATCCTACCCAACCATGTCCTTTATATCTTTTTGAAAAGTCGATTGTAGCAACTGTATTTGCATAACTAAAAAACATTTTATTAGGATGTATAGTTCTATCCAAACGTTTTTCAATTAAATTTACTTCATGCTCTAGCATTTTTCTTAAACGACTTTCTGTAACATATCTTCCATCTTCTTCAATACCATAAATTGCATCTGAAAAGTCCTTGTCATAAGCAGACATTGCTTTTGCAATTGTCCCTGAAGAACCTCCAGCTCTAAAAAAATGACGGACCGTTTCTTGTCCGGCACCGATTTCTGCAAAAGTTCCGTAAATATTTTCGTTTAAATTAATTCTTAAAGCTTTATCTTTAGTGGAAGGTATTTGTTCTATTACCTTATCTCCTTTCAATTTAATGCTCGTTTCCAGTCGTTCCATATAGACTTACTAATATAAAAACAAAGTTATTATATTTAAAACTATGGTAAAAGGCTTTGTCTTTTATTTTATAAAAAATTAACTCTAAAAACATATTTCTATTTTAGATTACATCTAAAAATATATGGATATTTGTGTTTTAAAGTATCGAAAATAGCATTCATGAAAATTCATTTTTTAGGCACTGGTACTTCGCAAGGAATTCCTGTAATTGGAAGCCAACATCCTGTTTGCTTAAGCAATAACCCTAAAGACCAACGATTACGAGTTTCTGTTTGGGTAGAAATGCCTTATGCAAATATTATCATCGATTGTGGACCTGATTTTAGATACCAAATGTTGCGAAGTAAATGTCCGACAATAGATGCAATTTTATTTACCCATGAGCATGCAGACCATACTGCAGGATTAGATGATATCAGACCATTTTATTTTTCTCAAGGTGCCATTTCGATTTATGCACACCAAAGAGTAGTCCATAACTTGAGAAGAAGATTTGATTACATTTTAAATGATGAAAATAAATATCCGGGAGCTCCAAGTGTTTTGGTTAGAGAAATTGAAAACAACCAAAACTTTTCCGTTGGTCCGTATGAAATAATACCTATTGATTTTTTACACGGAAATTTACAAGTATTTGGATTTCGAATGGAAAATTTTGCTTACCTCACAGATGTCAAAACTATAAATGAGACAGAAATTAAAAAATTAAAAAACTTAGAGGTATTGGTGGTTAATGCTTTGCGAAAAGAACCCCATGATACCCATTTTAATTTGGAAGATGCATTGGCCTTTATCAAAATCGTTCAACCAAAAAAAGCTTATATAACCCATATAAGTCATCGCATGGGTTTTCATGAGGAAATTTCCAAGGAACTCCCTGAAAACGTATTTTTGGCATACGATACTTTAACTTTAGAAATCAATTCAACATGAAGCAAATACTACAATACGCAGTGATATTTTTGGTGTTAACCAATCTTTTTACCTATACTTATTACCAAAATAAAATCAAAAAAGATGTTGGTACTTTAGAAAACAAACTCAGCAGAAAAAGCGACTCTATCCAACAATTGCAATTAGAAAATTATCAATTAGGGAATTTTACTTTAGCCAATAACCAAGCTGCCTTGGATTATTTTGAAGATAAAAAAACCGGTACTTTTTTGACTTCTCATGAAATTGAATCTCTTTTACAAAACAAATTATTCGAATTAAATGATTTAAGTGAGGGAAATCCACTTACTGGTTATGAAATAATTAACGATAAAAAATTCATCATTGAACAATTTAAAATCATCAACCACCGATGGTTGGTTGCAAACTTTACCGATGGCAAATTACAGGGTGAGTTACTGTTAAAATATTTTATCAACCCAGATAAATCAGTGGATTTTGAACGTATTGAGACCGTCATTTTACCTATTCAAAAACAGTAGTTATTTTCCGAATAAAAACATCAAAGGAATGTGAATTCGTGCTCTCCAAGCATTTTCGGAGTGTTCAGCTTTTAAAAATTTTCGGTTGCTCCAATTTTTGTAGGTGTACCCTTTTTCTTTCATCAATTCATCTACCTTTAACTGATAAGGCTCGTACAAAGCATCTAAAGTAGCTGTACCATAGTCAAAATAAAATTTATGGGTTCCTGGTTTTGGCATTTTCTCTTTTAAATATGCTAAAAATGCACCTGGAATAGGATTGTTTACCGTATCAAAAACACCCACCCAATGGGTTGACAAACAAGCTGCACCTCCAAAAACCTCCGGATATTCGCAAACGGCATACCATGAAATCAAACCTCCCATACTAGAGCCAGCAATAAAAGTATTGGATGCATTTTTTAAAGTACTGTATTTGCTATCAATAAATGGTTTTAGTTCGGTAACAATAAACTTTATATAATTATCTGAATCCACTTCTTTGCCAAACAATTTCACTTGCTCAAACCGATTTAATTGGTATAACGAATCTCTCGTTTTTTCAGATAAAGATTCAAAAGGCTTTTGAGGAAAATAATTGCTATGTCTGATTTCAGAAATATTGTGAATGCCAACCACTATATATTTTTTAGAACGGTCAAATGCCATCATTCTTCCAGCGGCTTCATCTACTCCCCATTCTTGTTTGTTCCAAGTATGGCTTGGGTCAAACAGCATTTGACCGTCATGCATATACAATACACTGTATTTTTGTTTGGGAGAATAATCTTCCGGAAGCCATACATCTACATGTCTGGGAGCTATTAATTTAGACGGAAAGTTTTCGTGTCGAATAATTTTTCCGTTAGAAGGAACTGGATTTTGAGCAAATATGGACAAACACATCCAACCAAATAAAAAAACAAATTTTAATTGCATCAAGGAGTTGGTTTTGAAACGTTGACTTCTTTTAATACCACCTTATCTGTATAATTTACTACTTTTAAAGTAAGTTTCGAATTTTCATTATCAATTACATAAACCTTGCCATTTTCAAAAGGGACATTGCTGTTTTTAAAGTCAACATCACCATCTTTCAATACATTTTTCACAGATGCGGTATCGATAGAAAAAGTTCGCATGGCTTGTAAAGCTTCTTCTGAATAATGAAAAGGTTTGCTTCGTAAATCTTTTAAAACTCTACAATTTGGTAAATAACAAAAGGTAACATTTCTGCTTTCTGCCTTTGACATCATAAAATACAACATAAAAATCACCCCAATAATCAAACCGAAAAGGTAAAAAGCCAATCTGGTATAAAACTTCATAACGTAAATTTAATCAACAGGTCAAAAGTAAGAACTATCATTTGGTTTGTACTTAAAAAAAACATAAGGATTAAAAAACAATCAATTCGATATCCGAATGTGGTAAACCAAACCACTCCCCTATGGGTACATTAGATAAAATTCCGTGGTACACATACACCCCATGTCGCAACCCCTTGTCCATTCGCAAAGCATTTTCAATACCACCGTCTTCTGCAATTTGCAATAAATATGGTATCAAAATATTGCTTATACTCATCGAAGCTGTTCTGCTATATCTAGAAGGTATATTGGGCACAGCATAGTGAATCACATCATATTTGGTATACGTTGGATTTTCGTGAGTGGTAATTTCAGAAGTTTCAAAACAACCACCAGAATCAATGCTTACATCTACAATTACAGCTCCACGTTTCATATGCTCTACCATGGTTTCTGATACAATAATAGGAGACCTACCTTTACCTCTTACCGCACCAATCGCAACATCACATCTTCGCAAAGCTTTTAATAGCACTTTGGGTTGGATGGTAGATGTAAAAATTCTTTGGTTGATATTGTTTTGCAATCTTCTTAATCGAGTGATAGAATTATCAAAAACTTTCACATTTGCTCCTAAGCCAATGGCAGCTTTGGCTGCATTTTCACCAACCGTTCCTGCACCAATAATCAACACTTCTGTTGGAGCAACCCCTGCAATATTGCCAAAAAGCATGCCTCTGCCATTTTTATTTTGGGTCATCAACTCTGCAGCAATCAGTACTGATGCTGTCCCAGCTATTTCACTCAACGATTTCACTGCAGGGTAAGATCCATCATGATCTTTGATGAACTCAAAACCAAGAGCAGTGATTTTTTTTTGCATCAATTTTTCAAAATATTCTTTGTTTCTGGTTTTGATTTGTATGGCAGAAATTAACAACGAGCCAGGTTGCATTAAATCTATCTCGGCAATGGTAGGCGGTTCTACTTTAAGCAAAATTGGACAAGAAAATACTTTAGCAGTATCGTTGGTAATTTCAGCACCTGCATCTGCATACTCCTTATCGGTGTATTGCGACCCAACCCCAGCACCTACTTCCATTAAAATTCGATGTCCGTGCGAAACCATCGATTGCACTGCATCAGGCGTCAAACAAATTCTTCTTTCTTGAAAGTAGGTTTCTTTAGGAATGCCAATAAACATTTGTTGTTTGTTCGGAACAATCTCTAGCATTTCCTCTTTAGGAAGTAAATCTTTTTTGCTAAATGGGGTTAACAACGACATAGAATTGTATTTTAGCAATAAAAATACTTAAATTATGTCAATTATTCGAAACGATAAATAAAAATGCAGACATAAAACAAAACTAAAATTTGAAATCATTCACTCTTAAATGCCAACAAATACAACTAAAGCATGAGTAATGCCACAAAAATTAAAAATCAAGTTTCCCTACTTCAAGATAAATTAAAGGAACGTGAGTTGGTAAATTCAGAAATTTCCAAAGCTCCTGTAGGTTGGCATATAGAGCACAGTTTGGTGGTTTTAGACCAAATTATGAATGAATTGGTTGGTTCAAATCCTTCGGAATACCGTTACCAATTTAATGTTTGGAAGACCATCATATTTTTAAGAGGACAAATACCAAGAGGTAAAGCCAAAGCTCCTAAAGCTGTAAGAGTGGAACAACCTAATAGTTCAGAAGATTTTTTATTGGACTTGATACAGAAAGTAAAAGATAAAATCACTGTAGTTGAAACTTTGCCAATAAATTCCTTTTTTGTGCATCCATTTTTTGGTAAAATGAATGTGAAAGAAAGCAAACTTATGATGTATCTTCACACAGATCATCACTTAAAAATTATTGAAGACATTTTGAAGCATAAAAAAAGCCGCTAAAAGCGGCTTTTTTTATCTCGTGTAAATACTTATTTTATGCCAAAGCATTTACGTGTTTCATCAAACTTGATTTTAAGTTAGAAGCCTTGTTATCGTGAATAACGTTTTTCTTAGCTAACTTGTCAATCATAGCCAACACCAAAGGCAATTTTACTTTTGCATCTGCTGCATCATTGTTCATACGCAAAGCTTTAACAGCATTACGAGCAGTTTTATGTTGGTATCTATTTAATACTCTTTTCTTTTCGTTACTTCTAATTCTTTTTAAAGCAGATTTATGATTTGCCATCTTTTCTTACGAATAAATTGTTTTTAAATTTTTGTGTAGTCCGTAGGGGAATCGAACCCCTGTTGCAAGAATGAAAATCTTGAGTCCTAACCCCTAGACGAACGGACCAATATTTGGTCAGTAATCTTTTGTAGCCCGTAGGGGAATCGAACCCCTCTTGCAAGAATGAAAATCCCGAGTCCTAACCGATAGACGAACGGGCCATTGTTTAATTGCGAGTGCAAAGATAGAATGATTTTTTATTTCTGCAACAACTAAACTTACTTTTTTTTCTTTTTTTAATATGCCTTTGCAAAAAGCACTCGTTTTGAGGACTTTTGCCCAGAAAAAACACAAATTCCATCTTCCATTTCCGCATCCAAAGGGATGCAACGAATGGTTGCTTTGGTCAAATCTTTGATTTTTTCTTCCGTTTCAGGAGTACCATCCCAGTGGGCAGAAACAAATCCACCTTTATTATCTAACACTTCTTTAAACTCGTCAAAGTTATTCACTTTGGTAATGTGTGTATTTCTGAAATCCAAAGCTTTCTCAAACATTTCTGTTTGAATTTGTGCCAATAAATTTTGCACAAAATCCTCGATTCCATTTCTTGAAACAGCTTCTTTGGTTAAAGTATCTCTTCTAGCTACTTCAATGGTGTTGTTTTCTAAATCTTTCGGACCAATTGCCAATCTTACCGGAACTCCTTTTAATTCATATTCATTGAATTTAAAGCCAGGCTTGTGCGTAGTTCTGTCGTCATATTTTACAGAAATTCCTTTGCTCTTTAATGATGCAAAAATTGGATCTATCACATTGGTAATTGCAGTCAACTCTTCTTCTGTTTTGTAAATAGGCACAATAACTACCTGAATTGGTGCCAAATTTGGAGGCAATACCAATCCGTTATCATCTGAATGCGTCATAACCAAGGCTCCCATCAAACGAGTTGAAACTCCCCAAGAAGTCCCCCAAACATGTTCTTGTTTGCCTTCCTTATTGGTGAATTTTACATCAAATGCTTCTGCAAAATTTTGTCCTAAAAAGTGAGAAGTCCCAGCTTGTAAAGCTTTTCCATCTTGCATTAAAGCTTCAATACAATAGGTTTCAAGTGCACCTGCAAATCTTTCAGATTCTGTTTTTACGCCTTTTATTACCGGAATTGCCATAAAATTTTCTACAAAATCAGCATATACTTGCATCATTTGTACTGTTTCCGCAATAGCTTCCTCTTTGGTAGCATGAGCTGTATGCCCTTCTTGCCATAAAAACTCTGCGGTACGTAAAAACAATCGAGTACGCATTTCCCATCTAACCACATTGGCCCATTGGTTGATTAATAATGGTAAATCACGGTAAGATTGAATCCAATTTTTATAAGTACTCCAAATAATAGCTTCAGAAGTTGGACGAACAATCAACTCTTCTTCTAATTTGGCATTCGGATCTACCATCAATTTACCTGGATTTGCCTCGTCTGTTTTCAATCTGTAATGGGTAACAATGGCACACTCTTTGGCAAAACCTTCTGCATTTTTCTCTTCTGCTTCAAACATGCTTTTAGGAACAAACAACGGAAAATAGGCATTTTGATGACCTGTATCCTTAAACATTTTGTCTAACTGCTGTTGCATTTTTTCCCAAATAGCAAATCCATATGGTTTGATTACCATACAGCCTCTAACACCAGAATTCTCAGCCAAATCAGCCTTTACTACTAGCTCGTTATACCATTTAGAATAATCCTCTGCTCTTTTGGTTAAATTTTTATTCATATACTTATTAATGGCACAAAAATTGTTGTTAAAATATCAAGAATTGTTGGCAAAACTAATTAATTTTGTTGGTGTAACAATTTTAAAAGAATAAATTATAATAAAATATAGTTCCATTGGTAGTAGGTAAATGAACCTCAAAAATCAATTACCTAGCCTCTAAAAAAAAGCTTATGAAAATCCAAACAAAACCTCCGTATCAATTTTTAGTATTCGGATTTTTGGTATCCACCTTATTTTCCTGTGGCAGTTACCAAAATTCTTCTTATTATGATAACGATGGTATTTACAGTCAAAATACCAACGTTAACAGAACTGAAAACAACACGAATACTAACGCTAATTCAGAAACTTTTAAAAGAAGATTAGCACAAATCGAAGAATCTAACAAAGACTTATTTGTAGATGTTGAAAATTACAACAACCAAGATACTACTTCAGTTGTAGTTAACAGAACTGGTTGGGGGAGTCAACCTAGTAGTGTACAAGTAAATGTTTATGACAATTCATGGGGTTGGAATGCATGGATGGGTCCCGGTTGGGGCATGGGATGGGGAAGACCTTGGGGCTGGAATGGCTGGTGGGGAGCCGGTTGGGGCTGGAATACAGGCTGGGCCTGGGGTGGATGGTATGATCCATTTTGGGGACCAGGATGGGGCTGGGGATGGAACAGTTGGTATGGCCCAGGCTGGGGTTGGAACGCTGGTTGGGGCTGGAATGGTGGCTGGAACAACAACGTTGCATACAATAACGGTAGAAGAGGTTCTATTGTTTGGGGAAGCCAAGGCAGAAACAGCAACTTTTCTAACAGATATTCTAACAATTATCAAACTTCAACTAGAGGAAACATATCCAATACTCGAATTGGTAATAGCCAAAGCACAAGATTTGATGGTCAAAGAAGCAATACTACTATTAGAAATAACCAAAGTACTCGTAGCCAAACTGTTCAGCCAAGAGGAAACCAAGCTCCTAGTAGAAGTTACACTCCTCAAAGCACCAGAGGTTCACAACCAAGCATGAGCCCTAGCAGAGGAAGTTCCTCACCTTCTATGTCACCAAGCAGAGGTGGCTCCATGGGTGGAGGTTCCTTTGGAGGTGGTCGTTCCGGTGGAGGCGGAGGCGGAGGAAGAAGAGGTTAATCTCTCAAAATAAAAACAAAAATTACTACTTAAAATTTATTAAAAATGAAACTGATTAAACTTAGTTTACTAGCTATATTATGCTCCAATGTATATGCACAAGATATGTTTGATGCATTGCGTTACGGACAAGAAAATTTAACGGGTACTGCTCGTTTTAGAGCAATGGGTGGTGCATTTGGAGCATTAGGTGGGGACATTTCTTCTATAAATGTGAATCCTGCTGGTTCAGTAGTTGCCAATAACAACCAAATGACTTTTAGTATCACCAATTTTGGCAATAGAAACAACAGCACCTACTTTGGCAATAGAGAGTTTGAAAGAGATAACCAATTTGACATCAACCAAATTGGAGCCTTGTTTGTTTTTAGAGACGATAGTAAAAAAATGAACAAGTTTGCTATTGGATTGAACTACGAAAACAGCAATCATTTTAACAATACCATTTTTAGTGCCGGAACTTCAACCAATCCTTTTGCAAATTACTTTTTACATTTTGCCAATGGAATTCCATTAGGACAACTTACTGGAACCTCTTATGGCAATTTAGGATTTGCTGGACAACAAGCTTTTTTAGGATATGAAAGTTATGTAATCAACCCAGCCACCAACGACCCGAGTAATACACAATATTTTGCAAATGTTTCTCCAGGTAACTTTTATCAAGAAAATTTTATTCAAAACGTAGGGTATAACGGAAAACTGACTTTAAATTTTGCAGGCCAAGTGAACAGGTTGCAATTTGGTGCCAACTTAAACGCCTATTTTTCTGACTTCAATCGTGCCCAAATTTTTTATGAAGAAAATAGTAACAACACCTTAAATGGTTTACAAAGAATGCAGTTTACCAATAACTTATATACTTATGGATCAGGGTTTTCTGCACAACTAGGAACCATTTACAGAGTTACAGATGCATTAAGAATTGGTGCTGCTTATGAATCACCTACTTGGTTTAGATTTAATGACGAATTAACGCAAGAAATTTCTACAGTTGATAGTGATAATGGACAAGATTTTACCAATAATGTAAATCCAAACATTATCAATATCTATCCTACCTATCGATTAAGAACACCATCCAGGGTTACCGGAAGTGCTGCTTATGTATTTAAAAATGGATTGATTAGTTTTGATTACAGCTATAGAGATTTCAGCAATATGAGATATCGACCTGAGTCAGATTCGTTTTTCAGACCTATCAATGCCCAAATGACGAATGAGTTAACTGGAACAAATGAATTTAGAGTGGGTACTGAATATAAAATTAAAGCATTGAGTTTAAGAGCTGGTTTCAGACACGAAGATAGTCCGTTTAGAAACGGTAGAAGCATTGGAGCATTAACCAACTACAACGCTGGCTTGGGATACAACTTTGGAAACACCAAAGCTGACTTAGCTTATGGTTATTTTAAGCGAAATAGCAATACGCCATTTTTTAGCGAAGGTTTTACGCAAAGTGCCAATATTGACCAAATTCAGCACAATATCACTTTGAGTTTGTTGTTTGAATTATAATTCATATGAAATTTACTTCAAAAACTCTGCAGACCAATTGCAGAGTTTTTTGTTTTGTAACAAATCCAATAAAATAGCTACTAAATTGTACATGAACGAAAATCTGGAACAAATCTTTGTATCGCAATTAATGGAGCATCAAAACATACTCCATAAAATTTGTAGGTTGTATACCAACAACGAAGTGGAACATGAAGATTTGTTTCAGGAAATTACCATCCAATTATGGAAAGCCTTTCCAAACTTTAGAGGGGAAGCCAAATTTTCTACTTGGGCATATCGGGTAGCTTTGAATACTGCCATTACTTTGTTCAGAAAAAAAAGTAAAAGTGTCACAACGCATTCTATAGAAGATAAAAAAATCTTTCTGAAATCTGAAGACTACGATGCTACGGAAGAAGAACAGCTAAAATTAATGTACCAAGCGGTACAACAATTAAATGATATTGACAAAGCATTGGTGTTTTTGTATTTAGAAGACAAAGACTATGCAGAAATTTCTGAAACTTTAGGAATTTCAGAAGTCAATGCGAGAGTAAAAATGAATAGAATTAAAAGTAAATTAAAAAAAATATTAAACCCCTGAGGCATTATGGAGGACGGACTAGAATTATTAAAAAAAGACTGGAAGAAAGAAACTTCCGATTTACCGAGTTATTCCGAAGTGGATTTGTACAAAATGATTCACAAACGCTCTACATCAATAGTCAAATGGATTGTTTGTGTAAGTGTGTTAGAATTACTTTTTTGGATAGGAATGTCGGTGTACATGAAAAATTCAGATTTTTATAACGCCTACCAAGCATTAGATAAATTTTATTTTATAACCATAGCAGAAGTGATAAGTTATGGAGTAATTGTAACATTTATCTACTTGTTTTACAAAAACTATCGAAAAATCAATACCTCTAGTTCGGTAAAAGAACTGATTCAGCAAATTATTACCACCCGTAAAACGGTTCAGAACTACGTAAAAATTGTTATTGTATTAACTACTATTACTTCATTTGTAACATTTGGATTATTGATGCAAGTAGACGAAAACATGATAACCTTGTTACAGCAAGCCGAGAGTAATGGAGACGCTACCCTATTTTACTTTATCCTATTTATTTCGGTAACTATATACATCAGTCTGATGATCCTTTTAATCTGGGGCTTTTATCGAATTATTTACGGTATATTTTTAAAGAGACTTTACAAGAATTACGAAGAATTGAAAAGCATAGAAGCTTAAACCTAGCGTCATGAAAAAACATTTTTTGTATTTTTTTATTTGGATTTTTAGCATCCCATATTTATTCGGACAATATAATTCCAACCATCTTCTTTGGAAAATTTCGGGAAATGGATTGAATAAAGATAGTTTTGTTTTCGGCACCATTCACATGACTTGCAATAGTGAATTACCCGCTAAAGTAACTTCCGCTTTAAATAAATCGGAAAAAATGGTGTTAGAAATCAAAATGGACGATCCAGAATTGATGGCAAAAAGCATGCAAGGAATGCAAATGAAAGGTGGTACTCGAATTAGCTCTATGGTAACCGAAGAGCAAATGGAGGAGATGAATCAATTTTTTATTCAACATCTTGGCTTTCCACTAAAAGCATTAGACCAAGCAAAACCAGCCTTATTACAAGCTCTTTTTTATTCTAAAATGTTGGATTGTTCCAAAGCAACCTCAGTTGAACAATTGCTTATGAATGTTGCCAAAAGTAATGATTTAGAAGTACTAGGCTTAGAAACCATCGAAAGCCAAATGGCAATTTTTGACCAAATTCCATACCAAACACAAGTAGCAGATTTATGGCAAATGGTGCAAAACAATCAAGAAAGTGAAAAAAATGAATTTTTAGAACTTTTAGAATTGTACCAAAAAGAAGCCATTGATGCTATGATAACAGGAATGGAAAAGTCAAAAAACAAAACTAGTGCAGAGTTTAAAGAAATTCTTTTAGACCAAAGAAACCAAAATTGGATTGCTCCAATGCTACAATTAATGCAAGAAAAAAGTTGCTTATTTGGTGTTGGTGCAGCTCATTTAGGAGGAGAAAATGGCGTTTTAGAATTACTCAGAAAAAAAGGCTACCAAGTAACTCCAGTCAACTAATATCTAAACTGACGTTGCTTATTTAATTCTTCCTCTTCTTTGATTACTTCTACAGGCAAAACTTTAAGCATGGATGGATGTTGCTCAATGGCATATTCTATTTTTTCTACAATAGATTCTATCGTTTCATTTTCATAATCAATATCTAAAGGATTTTTAATCAACATCGATTGTAAAATACCTTTCTTTTTGATCAGCAATCCTTTTCTGTCAAACGACCTTCTAAAGCCATCAATTACAATAGGAACAACAACAGGTTTATGCTGCATAATGATATGTGCGGTTCCTTTTCGTACTGGTTTAAATGACCTTGTGGTACCTTGCGGAAAAGTAATCACCCAACCGTCTTTTAATGCAATTTTGATATTTTCCGTATCGTTTGGGTTCACTTCTCTTTGCACATCTTGTCCTTTAGCCCTCCAAGTTCTTTCAACAGTAATGGCACCAGCATATGCTAAGATTCTTGGTAACCAGCCTTCCTTCATGGTTTCACTTGCAGCTACATAATAAATATTGAGTTTTGGTTGCCATAAATAGCCAACGTTTTTAATGTTATCTACCCTTCCACTCAAGCTAGCATTAAAAACGTGAAACATAGCAACCACATCGGCAAAATAGGTTTGGTGGTTGGATATAAATAAAACATTTGTGTCCGGTAAGTTTTTTATGATTTCGGAACCTTCAATATGTAAACGATTAAAACCTCTGTATCGTTGATGAGTTAACACCCCAAATATTCTTATCAACCATTTTTTCAAAAAAAGTATATGACCAAATGGATTTCTTTTTACCAACTGCATGTGCATTCAATTTTTCAGAAAAACAAAGTTATTGAAAAACTACCAAGATTTGCAACTTATCTAAACAATTCAAAGTGATCTTTTAATTCACTTAACACCATAGCAGTTGCACCCCAAATAAAATGTTGTTCAAAATCCCAACCCGGAACTACAATTTGAACCCCATACGGAGTATTCATTTTTTGGTTAGTTAAAGTTGCATCTTCTAAAAAAAAACGAAGTGGAATTTCTAAAATTCTTTGCACTTCAGAAGCTTGTGGAATAAATGATAGTGTCTCGGTTGAAAAACCTAAAAAAGGGTGCATCAAAAAATTACTCGGTGGAATATAAACCGATTCTAATTGCTTGATAAAATTTACTTTTTGTGATTCTATGCCTACTTCCTCCTCACATTCGCGAAGAGCAGTATGTAAAAAACTTGTATCAGTGGCTTCTGCCCTACCGCCAGGAAAAGAAACTTGTGAAGAATGTACTCCAGGATAGGATGGTCGAACAATCAAAACCAAATGAGCTTCTTCATTTTTTGGGTATATCAATACCATTACCGCAGCTTTTTGCGGATTTTGATGGTCAGTATTTAACATACGAACCAAATCCATTCTTTCAACAGGACTCATTTTTGCATGAGAAGCTTGGGCATCTAATTGCAATTTTGTTATATTTGGTACGTATTCTAAAAACCGATGAAATTTCATATATCCCTTTTATTAGCCCTATTGTTTATTCAATGCGACTCAAATACTAAAGATAAAACTAATATCCAAAATCCAACAAAAAAAAACAATTCAATTGAAAATGTTGTTAGCAATACAACTAAATACAATGTTTCAAATCATATCATTACACAAGAAAATGCAATAGATTTTTTAACATGGTATGGAAAACAAAACACCAAAACCGATTTTTTAATTGAAACTTCTTTAGGGAATATCCAAATAAAACTATTTAACGAAACTCCTATCAACAGAGCAAATTTTGCTTATTTGGTAGAGAAAAATTACTTCCCTACTACCTACTTTCATCGTGTAGTTAAAGACTTTGTAATTCAAGCCGGAAATTCAGATTTGATGAAATCGAGCAATGCCCGAAAAAGCATTGGAAAATTTCTTTTACCACCTGAGTTTCATCCAAATTTAAAACACGAATTCGGAGCTATCGCAGCTGCAAGAGAATGGGAAGATAATCCGGATAAATTAACTGAGCCTTATGAATTTTACATTGTAACCAAGGCAAATGGTGCACATCATTTAAACAAGGAACATACGGTTTTTGGAAAAGTCACCAAAGGTTGGGACGTGATACAAAAAATCAACGACCAAGAGGTAGATGGAAGAGAATTTCCGTTGGTAGATGTCAAAATTTTATCCGTAAAAGCACTGTAAAATATGTATAGCAAAGCCGAAAAACAAGCATTAATTCAGGAGTTTTGGACTACTTTCGGACAAAACTATCCAAGAAAGTGGCTTTTGCATAAGACTAAAATTAAAGATGTTCATTTTAAATTTTATGCCGACAATAAAAAAGTAGGTGTTTGTTTAGAAATTGGTTGCAAATCAGAAGATTTAAAAAAAATATATTACGAAAAAATCATTTCATTGTTTAGCTTTTTAAAAGATGATTTTTTGCCTAACATCCAAGAAGAGTACCACCATTTGCTAGAAAATGGCAAAGAAGTTGCTTTGTTTTGGGAAGAAAGCAAACAATGGAGCATGCACAACAAGCAACATTGGGAAGAAATATTTGATTATTTCTATGATAAAATGGATGCTTTTGAACGATTTTTTTTCGAATACGAAGACTACATAAGAGATTTAGAAACGAATACTTAGTATTATGAAACTTTACTTTGCCATCTTGGGTGCCACCCCAAAAGGTCGACTTACCGAACAACACGATGTGTTTTTTGGCATAGCCAATCAAGTGTTAGATTTGGTGCCCGAAATGCATGCCTTTTGGCCAGAAGCAGGAAAATCTTTACACATTGATAGCTACCGAGAAGTTACCAAGGTTGGGAATTATCATGTACAAGTTATGAAAAAAAATGCAGTTCATTTTAAAAATGAACACCAGCTCTTTTTTGTGAATTTGGGAGGCTATTTGCCAAATGATATGGAGGAATATCACTACAAAATTTTATGTGTGGCAAAAACCAAAGGCGAAGCAGTAAAATTGGTAAAGAAAACTGCTTTTTATCAAGACTATAACCAACCTAGTGCCAGCCACATTGACGATCATTTAGGGGTAGATATTGACGAGTTATTTAAAGTAGAAGATGCATTGCCTAAATCCTTTAAAGAAAAATATGCCCTACGCATAACTGCTATTTCAAAAGAAAACAACCACCAACATCCGGAAGATGCTTTGGTGGTTGGTTATCTAAAATTTCCGAAATAAACCTTATTTGCTCAAGTACTGGGTTACATTTTGCCAAATGCGATCGTGGATATTATGAATATCTGCTTTAACAAATGGTTTACCTAAAATTTGCTCATACAATTCCATATAGCGTTCACTAACGGTTGCAATATATGCATCGGTCATTTCAGGTATGGTTTGGCCTTCTAAACCTTGAAAGCTGTTTGCTATTAACCATTGTCTTACAAATTCTTTTGACAATTGTTTTTGGGCTTCTCCCTTTTCTTGTCTTTCTGCATAGCCATCTGCATAAAAATATCTGGAAGAATCCGGGGTGTGAATTTCATCAATTAATACTATTTGGCCATCTTTAGTTTTACCAAATTCATATTTGGTATCCACCAAAATCAATCCTCTTTGCTTAGCAATTTCTGTCCCTCTTGCAAACAAGGCACGGGTATATTTTTCTAAAATAGCATAATCTTCTGAGGTAACAATGCCTTGTTTAAGAATTTCTTCTTTAGAAATATCCTGGTCGTGCAAGCCCATATCGGCTTTGGTAGTAGGCGTAATAATTGGCTCAGGAAAAGCATCGTTTTCTTTCATTCCCTCTGGCATGGCAACTCCACAAAGCATTCTTTTTCCAGCTTTATATTCTCTAGCCGCATGTCCGGATAAATAACCTCTAATAACCATTTCAACTTTCATAGGCTCGCAAGCATGACCTATGGCTACATTCGGGTCGGGAGAAGCAATCAACCAATTCGGAACAATATCCTTAGTCATTTCCATAAAACTAGTGGCAATTTGGTTTAAAATCTGCCCTTTATAAGGAATTCCTTTTGGCATGATTACGTCAAATGCAGAAAGTCGGTCAGTTGCAATCATCACCAATAAATCATTATCTAAACGATATACTTCACGAACTTTGCCTTTGTAAACAGAAACTTGACCGGGAAATTGAAAATTAGAAGAAGTAATGGTATTCATTTGTTGCTTTTAAATGGTTGTGTGTAGTTAGAGTTGCAAAATTACTTGATTAATAACTTTA
>CAZAHJ010000003.1:0-67526 GCA_964485115.1 uncultured Flavobacterium sp. | reverse complement strand
TAGTAAGCACGTCGAGCCAAGTATGGTAGGCTCGTAAATATCTGCTATACAACTTATAAACGGCGAAAATAACTACGCTTTAGCTGCTTAATCTGAATCACAGTAAGATTTGCCTAGTCCGACCAGGTCGGAAAGCTAAATTCTCCTCAAAAGCCTTGGTTTATGGCGTTTGGTTTAGGGGAACCGCAAAAATAAACCTAGAAAGGGTAACGCTTTAAATCCCTTTTGACACGGATAAAGCTAAGCCAAAAGTGGTAGTTTCCAACCGAGCTTTTGGTCGAAAAAACAAACGGAAACTAAACGCGTAGAAAGCTCTTTGATTGCTCGTTTGGACCCGAGTTCGATTCTCGGCGACTCCACAATAAATAAGCCTAACTAATAGATATTGTTAGGCTTATTTTTTTGTGTAAAACATATGTGTAAAACAAATCAATCATTTTAAACCTTTTACAACTATTCTTTATGTTATTGCAAGTAGATATAGTTATTGGTAATTTCTTTAAGAAATTCTAAATCACAGACTATGAAATATGTGTAACTTAGATATATTTACAATTGCTGGAAAAACTTATTTTATAAAATTATCAAATACTGGAAACCTATTTAATTAGAAATAAATAACAAGCATATAATGTAATAAATTATTATCCTTAAAAATTTAATGCTTAAATAGTGCTAGTTAACCATTCACTACTAACTGATTTAGGTTTAAAAGATGATTTTAGAAAGGAAAACTAATCTTACATGATTTATTGAAAAGATGTAAAAGAAAATATTCTATGTGTTAGGTTTTGTACACTTTACAATCAACATTTGTGTACCTTTGTGACATGAACAACAATGATATTTTTAAAAAGTTACGTGTCGCTTTGCAACTACGTGACGACCAAATAGTAGAAATTTTAGAATTGGTAGATTTTAGAATTTCAAAAGCCGAATTAGGTGCTTTTTTCAGAAATACCGATCATCCGAATTACAAAGAGTGCGGTGACCAAATTCTACGAAATTTTTTAAATGGCTTGGTGCTATTTTTAAGAGGCACCAAAGAAAAACCAAAAGTTCCTGGAGAAGTTTTGTTACAATTGAGCAAAGAAATGAAACCTACAGCTGAGAAAAAACCAGTTGCTCCAAAAACAAACACTACTCCAAAAAAAGTATATTCCAAAAAACCAACTCCAATAGTGAGTAAAGTTGCTTACAAGAACGGAAAAAAGAAAAACGATTAAGGTTTCGTGGCATGTATCATCCGATCATTGCCCTTTAAATCTTTCCGAAGTTGGATGTTTTGGTACCCCATATCTCGTAACAAATCAAAAATTTCTTTACCCAAATATTGGTTTATTTCATAAAAAAGATGTCCACCCGAACTCAAGTTTTTCCAAGCTTTTTGGGCAATTTCTCGATAAAATAGTAACGGATCTTCATCTGAAACAAACAATGCCAAGCCAGGCTCTTCTTGCAATACATGAGGCAATAAGGTAGCCTTTTCTAATTCTCTCACATAAGGAGGATTGGAAACAATAGCTTTCCAAGTTTTTTCAGAAATTTCTTCTTTTAAAATATCTTTCTGCAAAAAATCAACCAAAACTTGATGCGACTTAGCATTGTTTTTTGCAACTTCTAAAGCTCTTTCAGAAACGTCTATCGCAGTAATTTTTGCGATTGGCAATTCTTTAGCCAAGGTAATGGCAATACATCCGGTTCCTGTTCCGATGTCTAAAATTTCCATTGGTTCTGCTTTAGGCAAAACTTCCAACATCCATTCTACCAATTCTTCCGTTTCTGAACGAGGAATCAAAGTATTAGAATTCACCTGAAAAGCTTCTCCAAAAAAATACTGTTTCCCAAAAAAGTATTGGATGGGTTTTCTTTCTTGTAAATGAATCAATAACTTCTCCCAAACGGTACTATCTTCTGTAGATACTTCTTGTGTTTTTTGAAGAAAAAAAGCACTTCGTTTGCTTTGGGAAATTTCTTGCCAAGCCCACCAAAACATACCATACACTTCCTCTTCCTCTTTCCAAACAGGAAGTAAAGTGTTTAAAAATTGTTTTAATAATGCTTGGTTGGTCATCAATGTTGGTTTTTGATTAAAACTTTAACAACATCCAAACCGGACACGAAGTATGCCCTGTACATCCCATGGGTGCATCAATGTAAGTAAACCCAAACTTTTGATACATTTTTTGGGCATCTAACATATTGGGCATGGTTTCTAAATATACCTGTTGGTAACCTGCTCTTTTGGCAAAATCCAAACAAGTTTGCATCATAGCACTCCCCTGCCCTTTACCTCTTGCAATGGGTAAAAAGTACATTTTTTGCAATTCGCAAATGCCTTCCAATCCATTTTCTAATGGAGCAACACCTGCACCTCCCACCAATTGGTTTTGGTATTCTATCACAAAATATTGGGCTTTTTCTGTTTGATAGGTTTCAAACATTTGGTCCAATGAAACATCTGCATATGCCGTGCCGACTTTTGGCACGTTGTGTTCTACTAAAACCGAACGTATCACCGATGCAATTTGCTGATTGTCTTTTGGTTGAATTTCTCGAATAATAAACATTTCCATTTGGCTAATTTAATGGTATTTTTGCAATGTGAAAAGCCATGAAAAATATATGCTTCGATGCCTTAGCTTGGCAGCAAGTGGTTTGGGAAAAACCTACCCAAATCCATTAGTTGGTAGCGTGGTGGTGTGTAAAGATCAAATTATTGGAGAAGGTTGGCACCAAAAAGCAGGTACCCCTCATGCAGAGGTGCATGCCATCAACTCGGTGAAACAATCGGAATTGTTACAAAAATCAACCATTTACGTCAATTTAGAACCCTGTGCCCATTTTGGAAAAACACCACCTTGCTGTGATTTAATTTTACATCACCAAATTCCGCATGTAGTGATTGCTAATGTAGACCCCTTTGATGCCGTTGCCGGAAAGAGTATTGAAAAATTAAGGGCTTTAGGCAAACAAGTAGATGTAGAAATTTTAGAAAAAGAAGGAAAATGGCTTAACCGAAGATTTTTTACATTTTATCAACAAAAAAGACCTTGGATTATTTTAAAATGGGCACAAACTGCAGATGGTTTTATTGCTCCGGAAATCCAAGAAAATAAAACTCCTTTTTGGATTAGCAACGAATTTTCGCAACAAAGAGTCCACCAATGGCGAAGCGAAGAAATGGCCATTTTGGTAGGTACCCAAACCGTTTTGAAAGACAATCCAAGTTTGACCAATCGCAATTGGAAAGGAAACAATCCTATTCGATTGGTGATTGATTTGCATCATAAAATTCCTATAAAAAGTGAAATTTTTTCAGAAGAAGCACCAACTTATGTGTTTACTTACACTGAAAATAAGCATGTGCCCAAATGGGTAAACCAATTAATCATAAACCAAAACCAAGCTTTTTGGCCACAAGTGATGGATTACTTGTACCAATGCAACATCCAATCTTTGGTTGTTGAAGGTGGAGCTTTTACTTTACAAAGTTTGATTAACGAAGGCTTATGGGATGAAGCAAGAGTATTTACCGCTCCTAAAACACTACAAAAAGGAGTTTTAGCTCCTATTTTGAAAGACAACAAAATGATTTTTGAAGAAAAAATCACACACGACCAATATAACCAATACCTGCACTTAAAACATGAAGCAAATTATTTTTGATTTTGGTGATGTTTTTCTCGATTTGAACTACGAAAAAGCCAAAGCTTCCTTTGCTGCTTTAGGTTTTACTGAATGGACAGAAGAAATGAAAGCCATCAACCAACAATACGAAAAAGGACTAGTTACCGAAGATTTTTTTCTAACCAGCTTACAACAATTATCCCAACCTGTTGCATTGGTGAATTTGGATGCCATAAAAACAGCATGGAATAGTTTACTAGGTCAGATACCGGAATATCGGATTGTTTTTTTAGAAGAATTGGTAAAAAAATATCCAGTATATCTTCTAAGCAATACCGATGCAACCCATATTCATCATGTGATGAGTACGTATCCTAAAAATTTGGTCGATAGATTTTTTGCTTGTTTTAGCAAAGTTTTCTATTCATTTGAAATGTACCAACGCAAACCAGATACTGAAATTTACCAAACCGTTTTACAACAAATAAATGCAAAAGCCAACGAAACATTGTTTGTAGATGACAAGTCAGAAAACATACAAAGTGCCAAACAACTCGGTATACATACTTGGCATTTACAAGTGGGCAAAGAAGATGTGGTAGATTTGTTTCAAAAATTCCCGCAATTATGACATTTATTTTACTTAGTGTATTTTTTAATTCCATTTTGTTTGTGGTGCTCAAGTCGTTTGGAAAATTCCAAATCAACACTTTTCATGCCTTAGTTGTGAATTATTTCACCGCTTTTTTGGCAGGAAATTTGATGGGTGGTTGGATGTACTTCCCTTCAGAAGTAATACAAAAACCTTGGTTTGTTTCAAGCATTTTGTTGGGTAGTTTATTTATTAGTGTGTTTTATGTTACGGCAAAAACATCGCAAATTAATGGAATTGCAGTGGCTTCTGTTGCCTCTAAAATGTCGGTAGTCATTCCAATTTTATCTGGAGTAATTTTATTTAAAGAAAATTTAGGCATCTTGGCTATTATTGGCATCTTGTTGGCTTTGGCAGCTGTGTATTTAACCACCAAAAAAAATCAGGGAGTCTTGCCAGTAAACAACCAGTGGATGTATCCTATTTTGGTTTTTGTGGGAGCCGGAATCATTGATTCTAGTCTAAAAATCATCCAACATCATTATGTAACCCCAGAAGAAGTGAGCATTTTTTCTATTAGCACTTTTTTGGTTGCCGGAATCACAGGACTATTATTGGTTGTTGGTCAAACCATTCAAGGAAAAGTTAGTTGGCAAGGAAAAAGTATTTTTGGCGGAATCGTTTTAGGTATTCCAAATTACTTTTCTTTATATTATATGATAAAAATGCTAGAACATCCTACATGGAAAAGTGCTACCATTTTTACTGTTCACAATGTATGCATTGTTGCTTTTACTACCTTGTTAGGCGTTTTAATATTTAGAGAAAAATTAAATAAAGCAAATGTACTTGGTCTCATTTTAGCTTTAATTTCCCTGATTTTGGTTACGAAGTAATATGAAAGACACCTTTCAAACCATTGCAGAAGCTACTCCCGAAGTGCTTTTTAAAGAAAAGCAGAGCAAGTTTTTTGGATATGCTTTTCCGGTACAATCAGAGGAGGAAGTGAAAGCATGTTTGGAAAAAATTAAAAAACAACATACACAAGCCCGACATTGGTGTTATGCCTACCAAATTGGTTATCCGAACATTAAATGGAGAGCCAATGACGATGGAGAGCCTAACCATACTGCTGGAACTCCAATACTAGGTCAAATTCAATCGTTTACCCTTACCAATGTATTGGTAATAGTGGTTCGTTACTTTGGAGGAATCAAACTTGGAGTGAGCGGACTCATTAGCAGTTATCGAACTACTGCACAAATAACCTTGCAAGAAGCTAGCATCATCAAAAAAGTTCTACAAGAAAATATTTACTTAAAATTTCCATACCATTGTACTAATCAAGTGATGCGCTGGCTTAAGGAAAATGAAGCTGTAATCCTGCAACAAAGTCAACAAGAAGATTACCAATTGAAAATTGCCGTCAAAAAAGCCGACTGGCCCAAGGCAGAAGCAAGCTTAAACCTATTATATGAAGTTCGTTGGAAGTTAGATAATTGACTTTTTCCTCATCAATTGTTAACAATTAGTATTTTCTCAACCCAAAATTTATGGTAACTTTACCCTCTCAATTGGTATAAAAATTATGGGGAAAATTATTGCGATAGCCAACCAAAAAGGAGGCGTAGGAAAAACTACTACTTCGGTAAATTTAGCTGCAGCTTTAGGTGCTTTAGAAAAAAAAGTGTTGTTGATTGATGCAGATCCTCAGGCTAATGCCAGTTCAGGTTTAGGTATTAATGTTGATGAAGTAGAAATTGGAACCTACCAAGTAATTGAACATAGCAACACTGTACAGGAAGCCATCCAATCATGTACTGCTCCAAACGTAAACGTGGTTCCAGCTCATATTGACCTAGTTGCGATCGAAATAGAATTGGTAGATAAAGACAATCGCGAGTACATGTTATTTGATGCCTTAAAAAATGTGCGAGATAATTACGATTTTATCTTGATTGATTGTGCACCATCGCTAGGTTTACTTACCATCAATGCGTTAAGTGCTGCAGATAGTGTGTTAATACCAATCCAATGCGAGTATTTTGCTTTAGAAGGATTAGGTAAATTATTGAACACCATTAAAAGTGTACAAAAAATCCACAATCCAAAGTTAGATATCGAAGGAATGTTGTTAACCATGTACGATTCTCGTTTACGCTTGTCTAATCAAGTAGTGGAAGAAGTGCAAAAGCATTTTCAAGACATGGTTTTTGAAACTATCATCCAAAGAAATGTAAAATTAAGTGAAGCCCCTAGTTTTGGTGAAAGTATCCTTAATTTTGATGCTACCAGTAAAGGAGCTACCAATTACTTAAGTTTAGCAGCAGAAATTATAGAGAAAAACAAAGTAGATTTTGCCAATTAAATACCGATAGTTTCCTTAAAATTTCCCTTTTTTTCGGAAGATTTCCTTAGATTTGAATTTTCTTGCGAAAAACAAAGAAATATGGAATAATTTACCATTATATTTATATCATTACCACTAAAATTATATGGCACAAGCAACCAAAAAACAAGCTTTAGGAAGAGGTTTATCAGCCTTGTTAAAAGATCCAAGCAATGATATCAAATCAGCTGGGGATAAAAATGCAGATAAAGTGGTTGGCAATATCATAGAAGTTGAATTGGCAGCCATTGAAATCAATCCATTTCAACCAAGAACCCAATTTAACGAAGAAGCTTTAGGAGAATTAGCAAATTCCATTAAAGAATTAGGGGTAATTCAACCAATTACTGTAAGAAAAATTGGATTTGACAAATACCAATTAATTTCTGGAGAAAGAAGATGGAGAGCATCTAAACTTGCTGGATTAACAAGTATTCCGGCATATATTCGATTAGCAAACGACCAAGAATCGCTGTTAATGGCATTGGTAGAAAACATCCAACGTAGTGATTTAGACCCTATCGAAGTTGCTTTATCTTACCAACGTTTGATGGATGAAATTCAACTAACCCAAGAGCAAGTAAGTGATAAAGTAGGCAAGAAAAGATCTACCATCACCAATTACTTAAGGTTATTAAAATTAGATCCCATCATTCAAACCGGAATTCGTGATGGCTTTATCAGTATGGGACACGGAAAGGCCATCATCAATATTGAAAATCAAGAAGTTCAGGCAGAAATTTATCAAAAAATTATTCGTGAAAACTTATCTGTTCGCGATACTGAGCAATTGGTAAAAGCCTACCAAGAAGGAATATCTAAAACTCCTGCCAAAAAAAGCATGACCAAAATTCAACCTTTGAGCAAAGAGGAATTGGCAAAAATTGCTGCAAATCTTGGAGCAAAAGTACAAGTGAAAGTAGATGCCAATGGCAAAGGAGCAATCTCAATTCCATTCAAATCAAACGAAGAATTACAACAAATTTTATCCAAAATCGGAGGTTAGTGATTCGCATTTTCTTCATATGGTTGGGGTGTTTAGGTTTTCTTTGGAGTCAGAACGATTTAAAAGTAAAGCCTGCAGACTCTATCCAAAAAAATTCAAAACAAGTAAGCATCAACCCATTAGCTCCATCAAAAGCAGCATTTTATTCTGCCTTGGTTCCAGGTTTGGGACAAGCTTACAACAAAAGATATTGGAAAATTCCGATTGTGTATGGAGCCATTGGAACCGGTGTGGGAATTTACGTTTGGAACGACCAACGTTATGACCGATATCGCTCTGCATACAAAAAAAGATTGGAAGGACAACCAGATGAATTCTTAGGCATTTATTCTGACCAAATTCTAATCAATGCCCAACGTCAATTTCAACGAAACAGAGATTTGGCTTTAATTGCAACCATTGGTTTGTATGTGTTAAACATTGTAGATGCCAATGTAGATGCCCATTTAAAACAATTCAACGTTGATCAAAACTTAAGTTTACGTCCGGATATCCTGTGGAATCCTATCGATTTACAACCACAAATAGGCATTACACTTACTTGGAATTTGGAAAAGAAACGTAACTTAATTGAAATAAAATAGTCCAATAAGTACCACCAAAAAATATACACCATGAAAATTGCATTGCTAGGCTACGGAAAAATGGGAAAAGTAATTGAAGATATTGCTGCCAAAAGAGGTCATGAAATTGTACTTCGTAAAGGGAGTCAAGATAGTTTTGAAGGTTTGGAACAAGCAGACATTGCCATTGAATTTAGTGTTCCTGATGGTGCAGTAAACAACATTTCTTATGCTTTAAAGCAAGGAATTCCGGTGGTAGCCGGAACCACCGGATGGTTACATGATTATGACAAAATGGTGCAATTGTGTGAAGAAAACCACACCGGTTTTATATATGGCTCTAATTTTAGTTTGGGTGTAAACATCTTTTTTGAGTTGAATAAATATTTGGCCAAGTTGATGTCAAAATTCCCCTCCTACCAATGTGAATTAGAAGAAATTCATCATACCCAAAAATTAGATGCACCAAGTGGCACTGCCATAAGTTTGGCAAATGGAATTGTAAATATTCATCCTACTTATAAACGTTGGAACATGGACAAACTTTCGGAAAGCGATTTAAAAATTGTTGCCAAAAGAGAAAACCAAGTACCAGGAACTCATAGTATTTTTTACCAATCTGAAGTAGATACCATCGAAATCAAGCACACTGCCCACAATCGAGAAGGTTTTGCTTTAGGTGCTGTAATGGCAGCAGAATGGTTGATTGGCAAAAAAGGAGTATACACCATGCAGGATGTATTTTTTGGAGAAGAATAATAAAAAATAAAACCTAATTAACGAATACCTCATGACATTATTTGGTTGGTTTATCGCATTTTTAGCAGTGCAATTGGTGCACTTTTTAGGAACTTGGAAATTATATGAAAAGGCTGGAAGAAAAAGCTGGGAAGCAGGAATTCCAATTTACAATGCCATTGTTTTATTAAAAATCATCCAACGTCCGTGGTGGTGGGTGTTGTTGTTGTTTATCCCGGTAATCAACAATTTGATGTTTGTAGTTTTATGGCTACAAACTTTAAGAGCTTTTGGCAGAGACAATAGCAAAGAAAGTTGGTTAACGGTGGTCACTTTAGGTTTTTACTTGTACTATTTAAATTATGTTGCTGAAGTAACCTATCAACCGGAAAATCCGGAAGATACCAAAAAACAGAAAGACACTTTTTATGGTTCTATTGTATTTGCTGTAATTATTGCAACCATCATTCACACCTATGTATTGCAACCTTTTACCATACCGACTTCTTCATTAGAAAAGTCGTTGTTAATTGGAGATTTTTTATTTGTAAGCAAAGTAAATTACGGACCTCGTACTCCTTCAACCCCATTTGCAGTACCAATGGTACACGATTCAATTCCGTTGATTAGAACCAAATCCTATTTAAGTTATCCGCAATTACCTTCCTTCAGATTACCAGGATTTGAAAAAATCAAACACAACGACATCGTAGTGTTTAACTGGCCTCAAGATACTGTTTATCAGTTTTTTGATAAATCAGGCAGAAGAGCTGATAAACCTTTAGACAAAAAATCGAATTATGTGAAAAGATGCGTTGGATTGCCTGGAGACTCTATCAAAATTGTAAATGGAGTGTTTTATAGTAACGGAAAGCCTTTGGCTATGCACGATCGACAAAAAATACAATATCGTTACATCGTGCAAACCAAAACCTACTTTAACCCAGATTATTTATTAGAAGATTTAGACATCAACATTGTAGATATTTCTGTTCAAAATAACGAAGGTACCTTGTACATTTTTCATGCCTTGACTAATGAAATGGTAGAGCGTTTGAAAAACAATGAAAATGTGGTTAAAATAGACAGATATAATTACGAACCAAGTAAAGATTTGTTCCCACATAATAAATTACAAACGGTAGACGATATGGAATCTATTTGGATCCCGAAAAAAGGTACCACAGTAGCTTTGAATAAAGAAAACTTGCCTTTGTACCAAGCCATAATCAAGGATTATGAAAAACACGATTTAGAAGTAAATGGAGATGTGATTAAAATTGACGGACAAGTTGCCAACCAATACACCTTTGCCATGGATTATTATTGGATGATGGGTGACAACAGACATAATTCAGAAGACAGTCGTTTTTGGGGATTTGTACCGGAAGACCACATCATTGGTAAACCTGTATTTATTTGGTTTAGCATCAAAAATATGATGAATGGCTTTAAAAATTGGAGCATCAGAACCGATAGGTTATTTACCACTGTTCACGGAAACGGTGAACCAGTATCGTACTTTAAATACTTTTTAGGCTTGTTGGCAATTTACTTTGGTTGGGATTTTTACCGAAAGAGAAAAAAGAAAGCAGTAGAAAATTTATAATATTTATCTTTAAAAACTTTATGAAACTTTGAGATTCTTGGTGGTTCTTTGTGATATAACTATTACACAAAGCTTCTCAAAGAAGTCACAAAAAACACAAAGAAATTAAAAATAAAAGATCTATTGTCTGAAAACGAAATATCTCATACGATAATTGGTTGTGCAATTGAAGTACATAAACAGCTTGGTCCGGGTTTATTGGAATCTGCTTATCAAGAATGTTTATATTATGAGCTAGTTAATGAAGGACTTAAAGTTGAAAAAGAAAAAGCCTTACCAATTGTTTATAAAGAGGTAAAGTTAGATCATGGTTATCGAATTGATCTACTGGTAGAGAATAAAGTTGTCATAGAGTTAAAAACTGTTGAAGATTTTACAGAAGTGCATACAGCACAAGTTTTGACATACTTAAAATTAGGTCAATATAAACTTGGTTTGCTATTAAACTTTCATGTTTCCACTTTAAAAGAAGGAATTAAAAGGATTATTTTGTAAAATTTAGAACATCTTTTAAATTTAAAATTAAGCCTATTGTGAATTTTCTATTTTATAAAATTTAAAGAAATGAAATCATTAGTATATCCGGGTTATTTTCCAAGCATTCACCAATTGGCTGTGATGGTGCAATGTGAAGAACTTTGGTTTGAAATGGACGATCATTTTCAAAAACAAACCAATCGAAACCGGATGTACATTTACAGTCCAAATGGCACACAATTGCTTCAAATTCCAGTTAAACACAACAAAGGAATCCACCAAAAAACACGAGATGTAAAAATCGAGTACAGTTTTAACTGGCAAAAACAACATTGGAAATCCTTAGAAGCTGCCTATCGCTCCTCCCCTTTTTTTGAGTATTTTGAAGACGATTTAGCTCCAATTTATTCCAAACAATATCCTTTTTTAATGGACTTAAACTTGGGAATTTGGGAGATGTTACAAACGTTGATAGGATACCACAAAACACCTCAAAAAACCAATGAATATTTCCAAACACCTCCTAAAAAGATTACCGATTTCAGGCATTTAATTGACGGGAAAAAACATACTTTTAACAACACTCCATACCACCAAGTTTTTGAAGAAAAACATGGTTTTATTCCTAATTTAAGTATTTTAGATTTGCTTTTTAACGAAGGACGACATAGCTTGAATTACTTAAAAGAACAATTAATATAATTGATTTTCATTCAGGATTAGGGGTCATTACTCGATTGATTTTTGCTACTTTTGTAAAAAATACAATGCCTTGATTTTAGAAAAGCTTTCCCTGATTCATTACAAATCTTTCGAGGAAAAACAATTTGCTTTTGATGCCAAAATCAACTGCTTGGTTGGTGCTAATGGCATTGGAAAAACCAATGTTTTAGATGCTATTTATCATTTGGCATACGGCAAAAGTTATTTTAATCCGCAAAGCTTACAAAACATCCAACACGGAAAAGAGTTTTTTGTAATTGATGGCATTTTTCAAAGAGACCACAGAACAGAAAATATTGTTTGTTCTTTAAAAAAAGGACAAAAAAAAATCATCAAACGCAATGGTAAAATCTATGATAAATTTTCTGAACATTTAGGTTTTTTGCCATTGGTGATGATTTCTCCAATGGACCAAGATTTGATTTCGGAAGGTAGTGAAACCAGAAGAAAATTTTTAGATTTGGTAATTTCCAACACCGATTCGGTGTACTTATATCAATTAATACAATACCAAAAAGTATTAAGCCAACGCAATGCTTTATTAAAATTTTTCGCTCTTAACCGAACGTTTGATGCGACTACTTTAGAAATTTACAATGGGCAACTTAGCGAGTTGGGAGTGCCCATTTTTCAAAAAAGAAAGGAGTTTGTGCAAATACTCACCCCTATATTTTTAGATTTTTATTATCATATTGCTCCAAACAAAGAACAAGTGAGTTTAGAATATGTTTCCGACTTAAATGAAAATTCTATCGAAACTTTGTTAGAAGAAAGTTTACCAAAAGACAAAGTGTTTCAATACACAAGTAAAGGAATTCATAAAGATGATTTAGAGTTTTTAATTGAAGGACATCCATTGAAAAAATTCGGTTCGCAAGGACAACAGAAAACCTTTTTAATTGCTTTAAAACTAGCTCAATTTTCCTTTTTAAAAAAAGAATGTCAACACCTTCCTATATTATTGTTTGACGATATTTTTGATAAATTAGATGCCGAGAGAGTACAAACCATTTTAGATTTGGTAAATCAAGATACTTTCGGACAGTTATTTATTTCAGATACCCATCCGGAACGAACTGAAGAAATTGTAAAAAAAACCAGGCAATCTTATCAAATGATTGCCTTAAATAAGTCGTAATATGTTAGCCAAAAGCTCTTTTGAATTTTTAAGTGCATTGGAACAAAACAACCATCGGGATTGGTTCCAGCAGCATGCCAAAGATTATGATGCCTATAAAAAAGACTACCATCAAATGATTGACTCTTTATTGGAAGTTCTCAAAAGTTGGGATGCAGATTTGGCAAACTTAGAGGTGAAAAACTGCACATTCCGAATCAACAGAGACATCAGGTTTTCCAAAGATAAAAGCCCATACAAAACCCACATGAGCATGTGGTTTAGCAAAAATAAATTACAAAAAAATGCTCCTGGCTATTATTTGCATCTACACCCAAAAGGAAGTTTTGTTGCGGGTGGTTTGTGGTGTCCGGAAGCTGCTGACTTACATTTGATCAGAAAAGAATTGGCTTTTTTTTACGAAGATTTAGACCAAATTATTTCCGACAAGCATTTTAAAAAATATTATAATGGTTTAGACCAAGATACGAACCATATGTTGAAGACCAGTCCGAAAAACTTTGAAAAAGACCATCCGGCTTCGCATTGGTTAAAATACAAAAGTTTTACCGCTTCGCATTATTTTGATTTAGCCGAGGCCTTTCATCCAAACTTTGCACAACAGGTGGCAGCAAAAATGAAACCTTTAAAACCTTTGAACGACTTTTTAGTTAGAGCCCTTACCGAAAACGAATAAACATGCCTACTTTTCACAATATTTCTTTAAAAAACTTCAATACTTTTGGGATTGATGCCAAAGCAAAAACCTTGGTAGAAGTTACTTCGGAAGAAGAATTGGTACAACATTTAAAAGCCTTGCAAGGCCAACCTAAATTTATTTTAGGAGGCGGAAGTAACATGCTTTTACAAAGAGATATTGAAGAAACTGTTTTGCACATCCACCTCAAAGGAAAAGAAATTATTAAAGAAGAAAACCAACAAGCGTTGGTGAGAGGGATGGCTGGTGAAAACTGGCACGAGTTTGTACTTTGGACTTTGCAGCATGATTTGGGAGGATTAGAAAATTTATCCTTAATTCCGGGAAACGTAGGAACAACTCCGGTACAAAACATAGGAGCATATGGGGTTGAAATCAAAGACCGTATGGTAAGTTGTGAAGCCATTCATAAGGAAACTTTAGAAAAAGTAACCTTTAGCAATCATGATTGTGCATTTGGTTATAGAGAAAGTATTTTTAAACATACTGTTAAAGACCAATACATCATTACTTCGGTTACCTTTTTGTTAGATAAAGCTCCACATACCTTACATACTTCGTATGGAGCTATTGGTCAGGAATTAGAAGTGATGGGCACACCTCAACCTACCATTCAAGATGTTAGTAATGCAGTGATTCGCATTCGTGAAAGCAAATTACCAAACCCAAAAGAGTTAGGTAATAGTGGAAGTTTTTTCAAAAATCCAATTGTGGATAAATCTATTGTAGAAAACTTGCTAAAAACCTATCCGGAAATGCCACATTATACGGTGAATGAACATCAAACCAAAGTCCCTGCTGGCTGGTTAATTGAGCAAGCCGGCTTTAAAGGAAAACGCATTGGCAATGCCGGAATGCATGCCAAACAGGCATTGGTGTTGGTGAATTACGGAGAAGCTACTGGTGCTGAATTATGGGAAGTAGCTCAAATGGTACAAAGCGAGGTTTTGTCAAAATTCGGAATTGCCTTAGAGCCTGAAGTTAATGTGATTTCGTAAAATAAGTCTTTGCGAAATCCGAATTCAGCTTATAAGTTATATTGTTAGAATTAGGTACTTGTTTACCAAACTCTTTTTCCTTCATCTACTTTTTGTTGTGGTTGTAATAAAATAACACTACCGTTTTCTATTACTAATCCCAAAACCAAACACTCGCTGATAAAATTCGCGATTTGTTTTGGCGGAAAGTTTACCACAGCAATTACTTGTTGGTGGATTAAATTTTCAGAGGTGTAATGATCTGTGATTTGTGCAGAAGATTTTTTGATTCCAAGTGAACCAAAGTCAATGGTGAGTTGGTATGCAGGTTTTTTGGCTTTAGGAAATTCTTTCACTTCCAAAATGGTCCCTACACGCATATCTACTTTTTCAAAATCTTCCCATGAAAGCATATTAAATAAATTTTGGATATTTGTTTGGATTGCTCTCATGCATAATTTTATAAATTTTCTCTACCATATCTTCTACAGAAGGTTTAGAAAAGTAATCTCCATCAGTACCATAAGCAGGTCGGTGTGCCTCAGCTGTTAATGTTTGCGGTTTGCTATCTAAATATGCATAGCCATTTTGGTCCTCCACAATTTGTTGTAAAAGATATGCCGAAGCTCCACCAGGCACATCTTCATCAATTACCAACAATCGATTGGTTTTTTGCACACTCTTTACACAATCTTGCCTCAAATCAAAAGGCAGCAAACTTTGTGCATCAATAATTTCGCAATCAATGTTTAAAGCTTGCAATTCTAGTGCTGCTTGCTCTACCAAACGAAGTGTAGAACCATAAGAAACTAAAGTAATATCTGTACCCGTTTTAATGGTTTCCACTACTCCAATTGGCGTTTTGACTTCTGATAAATTGGTTGGCATTTTTTCTTTTAAACGATATCCATTCAAACATTCCACCAATAAAGCAGGCTCGTCTGACTCTAACAACGTATTGTAAAAACCAGCTGCTTTGGTCATGTTTCTTGGCACCAACACATGAATTCCTCTTAAGGCATGAATGATCATTCCCATAGGGGAACCTGAATGCCAAATTCCTTCTAATCGGTGTCCGCGTGTTCTTATGATCACAGGTGCTTTTTGCTTGCCATGGGTACGGTATTGCAATGTTGCCAAATCGTCGCTCATAATTTGCAGTGCATACAACAAATAGTCTAAATATTGAATCTCTGCAATTGGTCGCAATCCACGCATGGCCATTCCGATTCCTTGCCCTAATATGGTAGCCTCTCTAATTCCAACATCACTCACTCTTAATTCGCCATATTTTTCTTGCAAACCTTCTAAACCTTGGTTTACATCTCCAATATTTCCGGAGTCTTCCCCAAAAATCAACACCTCCGGATGATTGCCTAATATCTGATCAAAATTATCTCTCAACACCAATCTGCCATCTACTTGTGTGGTTTCGTCTGCATAAACAGGTAAAACCTCTTTGATATTGGTGGCTTTTTGAGCTGATTCTGACATCAAATATGCACTGTATTTTGGCTGAATTTTTTCTTTATAATCGCTAATCCACTGGGAAAGCATTCCTGCTTGCTGGGAACCAATCAATTGTCTGACGGCTTTTCGGGCAGTAGATAAAATATCTTTTCTGTTTGGTTCTTTGATGCTTTTTAATTCATTCAACATTGGTTGAATAAACACCCCATTCGGATGATTACTGATAATTTCTGAAAGCAAAGAAACCAATTCTTTTTGTTCTTCTCTAATTGGCTCGATGTACTGTGTCCAAGCAGTTTTTTTTGCCTCTAAAACCTCTGTTTTTGCAGCTGTTTCCAATTCTGTTAATTCGGCTTCAGTAGCAATTCCTTGGGACAACATCCAATTTCTCATTTGGGCAATTCCATCCCAATTTTGTTCCCATTCTAATCGTTCTTTACTTTTGTAGCGTTCATGCGAACCTGAGGTAGAGTGGCCTTGCGGTTGGGTTAACTCTAGTACATGAATTAATACAGGAACATGCTGTTCTCTGGCAATTTTTGCTGCTTGTTGGTAGGTTTGTATCAAGGCAGGATAATCCCAACCTTTTACGGTAAAAATTTCGTAACCGCTTTGGTTTTCGGTACGTTGAAAACCTTTTAATATTTCAGAGATACTCTCTTTAGTGGTTTGGTATTTGGCATGTACCGAAATTCCGTATTCATCGTCCCAAACACTCATTACCATTGGGACTTGTAACACTCCTGCAGCATTGATGGTTTCAAAAAACAAACCCTCAGAAGTACTAGCGTTTCCAATGGTACCCCAAGCAACTTCATTTCCTTGGTTAGAAAACAAATTGTTTTTTGGCAACGCTTCTACATTTCTATAAATTTTTGATGCTTGTGCCAATCCTAACAAACGAGGCATTTGCCCGGCTGTTGGAGAAATATCAGAGCTTGAATTTTTTTGGTCTTTTAAGGATTTCCATTGTCCGTTAGCATCCAAACTTGGTGTGGCAAAATGTCCACCCATTTGTCTTCCGGCTGACATTGGTTCTAAATCTGCATCAGGATGACCGTACAAACCTGCAAAAAACTGCACTGAATTTAACGCACCAATAGCCATCATAAAAGTTTGGTCACGGTAGTATCCTGATCGAAAATCTCCGTTTTCAAAGGCTTTTGCCATTGCTAATTGCGGGATTTCTTTTCCATCTCCAAAAATTCCGAATTTGGCTTTACCTGTCAACACCTCTTTTCTACCAAGCAATGAACATTCTCGGGAGGTAATAGCTATATTGTAGTCATTTAAAACTTCGGCTTTAAAATCTTCGAATGTTAAATCTTTTTGTTTGGTTTTTGCATCCATACTTGCGAAATTTTATGAAAAACAAATGTAGAAAAAATTTAGAATATCTTAAAATTAAGTAGATTTTTGTTGAAAAATATGTATTTTGAATACATTAATAGGTTTCATCATTGTGAATTATTCAATAAAAATGCCATTAAAACCATTTTCTAGTAAATAAACTAGTTAATCTGTTGGGCTCTAAAGTAACTACAAATCGAATTTTTTCGGCATATTTTCCCCGATTCCATTCCCATCCATTATTAGAATATAATGGGAAATACAATTCAAAATAATCTGGTAAAAAATTCAACCTAATACCACTATCATATTGAAAAACGGCATTTTGAGAGTGATTTTTCAATACACCTACATCTCCATAAGCTTCCACCCAATTCCAAATAGAGTAACTTACGTTTAAGGTACTCATCCATTGGTTGGCATATCTTATGGGTAAAACAGATTTAAATCCTCCTTCTGCCATTACAAACTGTTGACTCCAAAAACCACTGGTTTCTGATACTCCTAAAAAATTGTAATCAAACAAATAATCTGTTGGACGATCTAAACCAAAACTAAAAAATTCAGAAGTGGTGTTTCTGTATAAAAAGCTTCCTGCATAAGCCCTAACAGATAATAATCGGTTGTTGGGGAATAATTTTCGGTATTCAAATTCGGTACTTAATTTGCCAAAAATATTTCCTAATTGAACATCTACATTAAATCCTTTGTGATGAATCAATTCTGATTTAATATTGTTATAACGTAGGTTTATTAATGAGTAATTTACAGTTGATTCGGTAACATTTACAAATTCAGAAGGTTCTCTGTTAATCAAAACATATCTGGCTAAAATTCGCTGGATGTGGTTACTTCTAAAATCCTCTGGTCTCCATCTGAAAATAATACTTGGAGTAAAACGATAAAACTTGGCATCTGGCGCAAAATTTGATATCCTTCCTCCCATTAACAAAGTAGTATTATACCAATTATTTTCACGTTCAATTTCATTTATTTCTACACCAAAGCTCCCATTTAAATCTTTGGTTCCTAAAGCATACTCTGGATTCAAACTAAAACGAAATGCTTTATCCAATAAAGTTCTGTTGTGAATTCGAAGTCCTAACATTGGTCCGTTATATATATTATAGGAAAATGTTGGGATGTACAATAATTGGTTGTTGAACGGATTTTCGATATCACGAAAAAAAATCACTTTTAGTGGTCTGTTTTTAAATAAAAACCCATTGGTAGCTTTCCAATTATTACGCAAATTGTATTCTGGCACTTCATTTTCGTAATTCAAAACAATCTTATCAATTGATTGGTTTTGGAATTTAACTATGGTATCTCTTTGAAATCTAATCCATTGTTTGGATTGAATACTATCTTTTTTTAAGGTGTAAATAGGTACCGGAACTTTGGATTTGGTTTTGTTTTTAAGTAATATGTAAATGGAATCGTTTTTCTTTTCTAAAGTTTGAATTTTAAAATCAATCCAATCTCTGGAATGGATAATGGTTTGAAAATACCAATCTAAATTTTCTGATGTTTTGGAACGAATAATTTCTTCAAAATGATGTTCTGTAACTTTTTGCTTGGTTCCTTTTAAGTAAAATTCTTGCACTGATATTATTATTTTATCATCTTTTAAATAATCATCTAAATATTTCAAACTTAAACCAGCTCTATATTTTCCAGCTATTTGCTCATTAAACTTGAGCAAAGTTTCTTTTGAGTCACCAATGGCTTGGTCTAAATTTTTACGAGCCATAAGCAAGTAAAAATAACTGTATTGTTGGTTAAATTTTAATTTGGTTAAATAATACCCTTTTATTAATTTGATATTGGATAAGTTACCTAACATTTTCTCTTCAGGATAATATTTTTCAATATAATCCATCATTACATATACTTGTATGGCATCGAACATCCAATTATATTTCCGTTGGTCTAACTGCAAAGAATTTTTAAGATAAGTATTTAAAAAAGTTTTTAAAAATTTGATTTCAAATACAAAATCATCTGCAAACGGGCTAATAAAACTTGGTAATTGGTTTAATCCGTAAAACGGGTTTTTGTCATAATCTTGTTGTGTTACCAAAATTTTTGGATGTGGATATTTTCCAATTACACTATCTGCATATTGAATAATTCGATTAATAATTAACGCTTTTTGAATAGCATTTAATTTTTTGTCTTGGATATTGTGAACAACTTCTAATTTTTGATTTTTGTGAGAAAAAAATACCGGATTTTTAGTAAAAAACAAGGGGATATCTCTCTTATTTTCCCCAAAGAGTTTTTTAACAGAATAACTTTTTTCTATAATTTGTTCAGTAACTTCCAAATCACTTGTTAAATCATAATTGTTAGGATATACCACTTTTACTTCTATATCAAAAGGGTCTGCAGCATTATCGTCAATATTCAAGTGACTATATTTTACTTGTTCCTTAATAGAGAAAAATGTGGGAGTGATAAAACTATTTCGATAGGCAAAAAAATCAGGGGCATTTTGTCCAAATCCGGTGAATTTAGTATTGGGCAAAGTAATATCATACTGCAATTGAATGCTTACTTTTTCTCCGGGAGCTATAGGTTTACTCAAAGTGATTTCTACAATATCTACTTGGTTAGGCAATCTGCACCAACTAATTTCTTGTTCTTTTACTTCCAATGATTTTAAAGAAGTAAAACCCTTTTCGCTGTTTTTAGAGAGGTGGAAATTTCGAATAAACTCATCAGAGAATCTTTTAGCTAAAGGAGTGTCTTTCCCCGAAAAAGAATGGTTCCAATCGTTGAGGTAAATTTTTATAATGGGTTGGTTGACTTGATTTTCAAATAAAATTTTTTGTTCTACCAACATACGATTTTTTTCCGGCTGAAAAGTGGCAAACACTTGTATGGAAGTTTGGCCGTACAACTTTATGATGCTTACACAAAGCAAACCAAATATGTAGATTTTATTTTTCAATTATTTTTTTTAAAATTTTAAAACAACCCACTTAAAGCCTTTTTTTTAACCCAATAAACCCAGTTGGTAACGTTACATCCATGTTTTGATGAAATTCCCCGAAGGTATATAAATATACTGCATCAGATTTGCTTGCAAGCTAAAAACTTCAATTTATTGCAATAAGTCTTCTTTTAATTGAAATTTTAAATTGTTTTTTATATATGTTTTTTATAATTAATTTAATAATTCAAATTATTCCATTGCATCATGCATTATTAAACCAAAATATTAACTGAAGAATACTATTGATAAGGCATTACATAAAAATTACTATACAATTTGATAAGTATACTACTTGCAATTCGAAATTTGTTACTCTCCCTTATTTTGATTTTAATTTTGCTCCAAGGTAGTTGAAAAAACAAATTTCTTAGAAGTTTGGAGACAAGTTGTATTTCTTGTAAAAACTATTCAAATGATTTACTACCTCATCCGAGGAATCTACTATTTTGAATAAATTCATATCAACTGGACTAATTTTTTGATATTTTTCCAACAATACATTTTCAATCCATTCCATTAACCCACCCCAAAATTCAGAACCAACTAAAATAATTGGAAATCGACCAATTTTTTTGGTTTGAATTAAAGTGATTGCCTCAAACAACTCATCTAATGTGCCAAAACCACCAGGCATTACCACAAAACCTTGAGAATATTTAACAAACATTACCTTTCTAACAAAGAAGTAATCGAATTGTAAGTTTTTATCGTTGTCAATGTATGGATTAAAGTGTTGTTCAAAAGGCAATTCGATATTCAGTCCTACCGAAGTTCCTCCGCCTCTGTGAGCTCCCTTATTACCTGCTTCCATAATTCCAGGGCCACCCCCAGTAATTACTCCGTAACCGGCTTTGCTAATTTTATAGGCAATTTCTTCTGCCAATAAATAATATTCGTGGTCTGGTTTGGTTCGAGCAGATCCAAAAATAGAAACACAAGGTCCGATTCTTCCCATGGTTTCAAAACCATTTACAAACTCTGACATGATTTTAAAAATTGCCCAAGAGTCGTTGGTTCTTATCTCGTTCCAAGTTTTTTGTTGAAACTTTGCTTGAATTCTGTGGTCTTCGTTTTCGTATTCGTTCATAGACATATGGTTATTTTTTAATGATTCAATTCTTTTTTTAGATAAGGTGCAGTAATGCTTCCTTTTGCTTTACATACTTCTTCCGGAGTTCCTGATGCAACTATTTTGCCACCATATTTTCCACCTTCTGGGCCAATATCAATAATGTAATCTGCTAACTTGATTACATCTAAATTGTGCTCAATAATTAAAACGGTGTTTCCTTTCACCACTAACTTTTCAATTACTTCCATCAATACACGTACATCTTCAAAATGCAATCCGGTAGTCGGTTCGTCTAAAATATAAAAAGTGTTTCCGGTATCTTTTTTAGATAGTTCCGATGCTAATTTGATGCGTTGTGCTTCTCCACCAGATAGAGTGGTACTTTGTTGCCCTAACGTTAAATAACCCAAACCAACTTCTTGGATGGTTTTTATTTTTCGATGAATTTTCGGGATATTTTCAAAAAATACCACAGCATCGTCAATAGTCATGTCTAAAATGTCCGAAATAGATTTTCCTTTGTATCTAATTTCTAAAGTTTCTCTGTTAAAGCGTTTTCCCATGCAAGTTTCGCAAGTTACATACACATCGGGTAAAAAATTCATTTCTATTTTTTTGATGCCCGATCCTTCGCAGGTTTCACATCTCCCACCAGAAACATTAAAACTAAATCTTCCTGGTTTGTACCCTCTAATCATAGCCTCAGGAGTTTTGGTAAATAAGTTTCTGATTTCTGAAAAAACTTCGGTGTAGGTAGCCGGATTGCTTCTTGGGCTTCTTCCTATCGGACTTTGGTCAATGTCAATCACCTTGTCCAAGTGTTCCAAACCTTTGATCGAATCATATGGAAGAGGTTCTTTTACTGCATGGTAAAAATGTTGGTTTAATATAGGATAAAGCGTTTCGTTGATTAATGTTGATTTTCCGCTTCCGGATACCCCGGTAACGCAAATTAATGTGCCTAACGGAAAAGTTGCGGAAACGTTTTTCAAATTATTCCCTTTGGCACCTTTTAATACCAATTGTTTGCCATTGCCTTTTCTACGAGTTTTAGGTACTTCAATCATCAACTCATTTCGCAAATATTTTGCAGTGAGGGTATTTTCTAAAAACATCTGTTTAGGCTCACCTATCGAAACAATTTGTCCGCCATAATAACCAGCCTTAGGACCAATATCTATCACATAGTCGGCTTGTTCAATCATGTCTCTGTCGTGTTCCACCACCAAAACCGAGTTGCCAACATCGCGAAGTTGCTTTAAGGATTGGATTAATCTGTCGTTATCTCGTTGATGCAAACCAATGCTTGGTTCGTCTAAAATATACAAAACACCCACCAATTGTGAACCAATTTGAGTGGCCAAACGAATTCGTTGTGCTTCTCCACCGGAAAGGGTTTTGGAACTTCGGTTGAGGTTTAAATATCCCAATCCAACATCTAGTAAAAACTGCAATCTGGTTTTGATTTCTTTTAAAATTTCCTCAGCAATTTTAAGTTGTTTGGCCTCCAAGTGTTTTGGTAAATTTTCTACCCATTGTTGCAAATCTTGCAAGTCCATCTGCACCAAATCACCTAAGTTTTTTCCAGCCAATTGAAAAAAAAGAGCTTCTTTTTTTAATCTGCTTCCACCACAATCTGAACAGGATTTTTCATCCATAAACTCCTTAGCCCAACGTTTGATGCTGCTTGATGTAGCTTCCTCATGCTGCTTTTCAATAAATGAGGCAATTCCTTCAAAATCAATTTGGTATTCTTTATTTACTCCTAAAGTTTTAAAAGCTATGGTAATTCGTTCATTGCCACCATGCAAAATCATCTGCAGGGCTTCCTCAGATAAATTCTCTATCGGTTCGGTTATTTTGTGGCCGAAGCGTTCTAAAATGGTTTCTATTTGCTTAAAAATCCAGGTGGTTTTGTATTCTCCAATGGGAGCCAACCCTCCTTGTTTGATAGAAAGTTTTGGATTTGGAATGATTTTTTCTAAATTCAAATGGTGCACCATACCTAAGCCATTGCAAGTTTCACAAGCTCCCTTCGGTGAATTGAACGAAAAACTATTAGGCTCCGGATTTGGGTAAGAAATTCCGGTATCCGGGCACATCAATGTTCTGCTGAAATACCGCAATTGTTGGTTGTTTAAGTTAATTACCATCATCAAATCATCTCCATGATGCATGCTGGTTTTTACGCTTTCGTAAATTCGTTTTTGGTCTGTTTCGGTAGTACCAACCAACATTCTATCTACTACAATTTCAATATCGTGGGTTTTGTATCTGTCCACTTTCATTCCGGGAGTAATGTCAACAATTACTCCATCCACTCGAACTTTTAAAAATCCTTGTTTGGAAATTTGTTGAAACAATTCCCCATAATGCCCTTTCCGAGCACGAACAACCGGTGCTAAAAATGCCACTTTGTGGTTTGCAAATTGCTCTTGAATGATATCTACAATTTGATCGTCAGAATAAGAAACCATTTTTATTCCGGTATTGTAGCTGTAAGCATTGGATGCACGTGCAAACAACAATCGGAAAAAATCATAAATCTCCGTAATGGTTCCAACAGTAGAGCGTGGACTCTTGTTGGTGGTTTTTTGTTCAATGGCAATTACCGGGGACAAGCCATCAATTTTATCCACATCCGGACGTTCTAATCCACCTAAAAACTGACGGGCATAGGCAGAAAAAGTTTCTACATACCTGCGTTGTCCTTCTGCATAAATGGTATCAAAAGCCAAAGATGATTTTCCGGAACCCGAAAGTCCGGTAATCACCACCAATTTCTCCCTTGGAATGGAAACATCCAGGTTTTTTAAATTGTGTACTCTAGCTCCTAAAACCTCAATGGTATCTGTAGTTGTTTGCATGAATTTTTCAAAAAAACGCGAACTACAAAAGTATAGTAAAATAATATTTTTTTTACTACACAGGTTGCGAATATATTGTTAATTACCACTTTCTTGACTTTGTTATTATTCGGTAATTGCATCCTTGATTCAAAACCCTTATTTTTGCAACCGATTCTTTTGAAAGGTAAACTAAATTAAATATAAGAACTTAACTAAAAATAATAATGGAAAACGGAATTTACGCAAAGTTTCACACCAACAAAGGAAACATTATAGTGAAACTTACCCATGATAAAACTCCAGGAACGGTGGGGAATTTTGTGGCTTTGGCAGAAGGACAATTAGAAAACAAAGTAAAGCCTATGGGTACTGCCTACTATGATGGTTTGAAATTTCATAGAGTGATTGCTGATTTTATGGTACAAGGAGGTTGCCCGCAAGGAACCGGAGTTGGTGGTCCTGGATATCAGTTTGACGATGAGTTTCATCCTGATTTAAAACACAATGGTCCAGGTGTACTTTCTATGGCAAATGCAGGACCAGGAACCAATGGTTCTCAGTTTTTTATTACCCACGTGGAGACTTCTTGGTTAGATAACAAACATACCGTTTTTGGTCATGTGGTAGAAGGACAAGAAGTGGTAGATGCCATTTCCCAAGACGATAAAATGGAGAAAGTAGAAATTATTCGTGTGGGAGAAGAAGCTGAAAAATGGAATGCAGTGGAAGCTTTTAGAACGTTTGAAGGTTCCAGAGAAAAGCGTTTGGCAGATGAAAAGAAAAGAGCAGAAGAAGAATTAGACAAGCACAGTTCTGGTTTTGAAAAAACCGCTTCAGGTTTGCGTTACCAAATTATTCAAAAAGGAAATGGCACCAAGGCAACCAAAGGCAAAAAGGTTTCTGTTCACTACTCAGGAGCATTAACCAACGGATTGGTTTTCGATTCTTCTTACAAACGCAAGCAACCTATTGACTTTGTTTTAGGAATCGGACAAGTGATTCCGGGTTGGGACGAAGGCATTCAATTGTTGCAAGTTGGTGACAAAGCAAGATTTGTAATTCCATCCGACTTGGCATACGGATCTAGAGGAGCAGGAGGGGTAATTCCACCAAACGCAACTTTAGTATTTGATGTGGAGTTGATGGATGTGAAGTAGTTTATATATGTTTAAGGTTTCTAGTTTCAAGTTTCAGGTTATTAAATTAATAATTTGGAATTTGAAACTTTTTTTATCTGGATTTCTGAATTACCTATTTTTTACTTCATTAACTCATTTTCAAATTGCTCATTTTCAAATTAACCTTTCCACTTAATATTACACCCAATGCTTGGTTTTTGGTTTTCAGGTAGCACTCTGTTGTATAAAACTCCATCAATAGCATTTCGTAAATCAGAACCTGAAAGCGAAATATGGTTACCTGGTCTGGAATCGTCTAATTGTCCACGATAAACTAACTGGTCTTGGGAATCATACAAAAAGAAATCTGGTGTGCAAGCAGCTCCATATGCTTTGGCAACTTCTTGGCTTTCGTCATACAAATAAGGAAATTCCATGCCATGTGCAAAAGCAAATTCTGTCATCTTATCCGGCCCATCTTGTGGATATTTTTCCACATCATTGCTGGAAATGGCTACCATTCCTATGCCTTGCACTCGATAGTCGTTGGCAATTCGAATCAATTCTTCTATAATATGTAATACAAACGGACAATGGTTACACATAAAGATTACCAAAGTTCCTTTACTTCCTTTGCAATCTTCCAAAGTCTTAGAGCCATTGCCATTGGTATCTGACAAATTAAAATTAGGAGCTTTGGTTCCTAAAGTTATCATGTTGGATGGAGTTTGCGCCATGAGTCAATGCAAGTTGGTTACATGGTAAAAATAAGAATTTTTTATTCGATGTCTACCCTATATAAATGATGTTTTATCTACATTTGGATATCATATAAAAACAGACTGATGTCGCTTTTCCTGTTAGAAGAAGTTTTTGCATACCAATTACCCAATGCAGATTTGCTTTGGAAGCCAAATTTTATAAAGGAGGTAGAAGCAAATACTTTGTTTCAGCAATTATATGAAACTACTCCTTGGCAAGCTGATAAAATTACAGTTTATGGAAAAGAGTATGACCAACCAAGATTGACTTGTTTGTATGGAAACGAAGGAAAATCGTACCAATATTCCAATATTTGGATGCATCCTCATCCATGGAATCCGTTGATGTTTTATTTAAAAGAAAAAGTGGAGGAATTTTGCCAGCATTCATTTACCACAGTGTTATGTAATTTGTACAGAGATGGCAACGATAGCAACGGTTGGCATGCCGATAACGAGAAAACTTTGGGGGTAAACCCTGTCATTGCTTCTTTGAGTTTTGGAGCAACCAGAAGTTTTCATTTAAAACACAACCAATTACCAGATGTCAAAAAAACTTTTGAACTTAACAACGGTTCTTTGTTGGTAATGAAGGGAGAAACCCAACATTTTTGGAAACATGCCATCCCAAAAACCAAAAAAGAGGTGGGACCTCGTATTAACTTAACATTTCGAACTTTGGTATAATTTTCTTAAAAAATTACATGAATGGCAACAATCAAACATTTTTTATTAATTTTACCATATTGATTATCTAATGGAAACTATTCTTTCGTACTTCGAAACCATACCTTCCGCACACCGAGCCCTAATTTTAGCTGGCGGAATTACCATTTTTTGGTGGATAGAAAATGCCTTTCCTTTATTTAGAATGAACTACAAAAAGTGGAATCATGCAGGCATCAATTTATTTTTCACAGGCACCACCATTTTGGTTAATTTTTCTTTGGCTTTTTTGTTATTGCAATCTGCAGCTTGGGTTACCCAAAATGAATTTGGTATTTTGTATTGGCTCAACATAAAAAACCTTTGGCTGTATGCTTTTGTTGGCTTGCTATTGTTAGACTTAATTGGAGCTTACTTAGCCCACTTGGTGCAACATAAAGTACGATGGATGTGGAAGTTTCACTTAATTCATCATACAGATACTTGGGTAGATACTACCACAGCAAATCGTCACCATCCAGGGGAAAGCGTGATTCGTTTTGTGTTTACTTTATTAGGTGTTTGGTTGGTAGGAGCAGGAATGGGATTGGTTTTTTTGTACCAATCGCTTTCTGTAGTTTTTTCACAATTCAATCATGCCAATATGCCATTGCCTAAAAAAGTAGACAAATGGATTAGTTACCTGATTGTGTCACCTGACATGCATAAAGTGCATCACCATTTTCAGTTGCCATACACCGATTCTAATTACGGAAATATCTTTTCTGTTTGGGATAGATTGTTTGGTACCTTCAGTTATTTAGACAGAAATCAAATTCATTATGGGGTAGATACCCATCCGGAACCTAGCGAACACAATAATCTTAAAAATCTTTTAGCGATTCCTTTTCAAAAGTATCGCAAACCAACAACTTAATTTTTTTTGACTTTACCCATGAGAAAGCACCGTTCCAAAGAGCTAACTCCCGAAGAAATTTTTAAAGTGGTGAGCATTGCTCAAGAAGAAAGAAAACCTTTTGAAGTTCTTAAACTCGATTTTGGTTTGTCGGAAAACGAAGTCACCGAATTGATGCGAAAGCGTTTGTCTAAAGATCAATTTGAACTTTGGAAGAAAAAAGTGGCAGCAGCCAAGCCAAAACCAAAAATGAATCAGAGAATGTTTGATGATGACGATGAGTTAGATGCCAAATATTATTTCAAAAATAAATTTGATTAATTCTTTAACGTTTGTTCGTTTAGGTAATGGTTAGTTTTGTAGCATAAATTAATTAAAGTGACTTTTACAGAAGCTCAAATAGACCGAATTATAGAAATGGCTTGGGAAGACAGAACTCCATTTGAAGCCATTACTTTTCAGTTTGGTATTTCGGAAGCTGAAACCATTCGGTTGATGCGTTTGTACATGAAGCCTTCTAGTTTTAGAATGTGGAGAGCAAGAGTGCAAGGTAGAGCGACCAAACATGCCAAACTGAGAGAAAGTTCCGTAGATCGTTTCAAGTGTAACCGACAAAGACAAATTACTGGAAACAAAATTTCCAAACGATAACATCCTTTTTGAAAAAGTAAAGACCTGTCCAACGACAGGTTTTTTTTTGCAATAATGGTAACCAGCATATTAATTCTATTTATATTTGTTTTAATTTTATTAAAGTTCGAATAAATAAATGAGTAAGTTTCCTACACATTGTCCAAGTTGTGATGCTCTGATGCAGGTCACAGAATGTAGTTGTGTTGCTTGTACCACCAAAGTACAAGGGCAATTTACATTGCCAAAATTGTTACAACTGCTTCCGGAAGAACAAGATTTTATTTTACAATTTGTATTGTATAGCGGAAGCTTAAAAGAAATGGCACAAAAAATGGGAATTAGTTATCCTACGGTTCGCAATAGATTAGATGATTTGATTCACAAATTAAACCAGACGACTTAAAATGAGTAAACGACCAATGGTTACTTTAACATTCACCAAAGCCGACCGAGTATTGGAATATGCCGGTTATGTATTTTGGTTGCTGTTTTGGGGAATGGTGGTTTGGATTTATCCTTTGCTGCCAGAGGAGATTCCAATTCATTTTAATGGTGTAGGAGAAGCGGATGGATTTGGCAGCAAGGATACGATATTTTTAACTCCAATTATTGCAACTTTTTTGGTGCTACTATTATCTGTGTTAGAGCGGAATCCTGAAAACTTTAATTATACAGTAGAAATTACTGAGGAAAATGCACCTCGACAATACTTATTAGGAGTTCGAATGATGCGATGGATGAAGCTATTGTTCATTGTTCTTTTCATGGCCATTGATTATTTTATCATGCAAGTTTCCTTAGAAAAAAGAGAAGGACTGGGAGCTTGGTTTTTGCCAATTACTGTGGGAACATTACTTATAGTGATTGCTTATACAATTTACGAATCAAAAAAGAAAAAATAATGATTAATTCAAGCCAATTTACCGAAAAGCAATACTTCCGTCAATGGTGGATTTGGACAATACTTTTGGGAATATTAGGTTTTTTGATTTACGAAATTATCATAGAAGATGCCTTGAATTCCAAAGCAACATGGTTGGTTATCCTTCCAATAGTATTGTTTTTTTCATGGTTTTTTAGCTTACATCTTCAAACTAAAATAGATGAAAAAGGAATTTATGCTACTTTTCATATGTTATTTTACAAGTACCAAAAGGTATTTTTATGGGAAGATGTTCAGGAAGTTTCTATTGTAAAGTACCATCCTATTTTAGATTGTGGTGGGTGGGGTATTAAATGGTATAAAAATGGCTTGGCTTTAAACGTCTCAGGAAATATTGGTTTAGAGGTGGCACTACATAACCAAAAAAAATATTTAATCGGAACCCAAAAATCAAATGAGTTAGTAGATTTTTTTGCCAACGAATTTTTAAAATCAAAATTTCTTAATAAAAACGGCAATCAGATTAATCAGTCTAGCAATGAAGAAAATAAATAGCACTAGCTTGTCGCAACCTTTTGCCCACTTTACAGATGGGTTTTTGTTGTCTTTTTCTGTATTTTTTACGCTACTTTTTTCGCTATTAGCTGTAATTTTTAAAGCGAGATTTGATGGCGTTTTAGATACCCATTTTGTTGCGAACATTTCATGGATTGAACCTTTGTTGGATAACATCATCAACACCATTTCTTTAACAATATTACTGTGGCTTTTGGCAAAATGGAACCAAGCCAAAGCTCGTTTGCAAGATTTACTTGTTACTAGTTTATGGAGTAGAATGGTGTTTTATCCATTGATTTTGTTCAATTGGAACGATTGGATGCGAATTACCTCCGAAGAAATGGTCACTCAAGTGATTCAAAATCCGCAAGCTTTGCCAGAACTTTCTATTCCAATTTTGGGAGTTTTGTTGATATTCGGACTTTTGGCATTGGCTTCTTTGGCAATTTTTGGATGGTATTTATGGCACGGATTTACCGTTTCTACCAACCAAAAAAGTTGGAAGATAGGTCTGCAATTAGTAGTTGTAGTGTTATTGGCAGAAGTTTTATCTAAAATAGTGATTCATTTTATCGCATAAATTAAAAATCATGACCAGAAATATCGTTATATTGTTGTGTTTATTGGTTGCTAAATTGCAATCACAAGACTTTACCAAACAAGAAATTTCCATTGCAGAGGACTTGATTGGAGATTTATACCAACCTAAAACGGGAAAAGCAAAAGTGTTAATCATTCAAATTCCGGGTTCCGGAATTCCTGACAGAAATGGCAATAGCCCTGGAATGGAAAATAATTCCTTAAAATTTTTGGCTGAGAGTTTGGCATCCCAACATGCTGTTTTTGCTTTTGACAAGAGAGTAATTACAGAAATGAAAGCCAAAAAAGAAATCAAAGAAGAGGAAATGACTTTTCAAGACAATGTGAAAGACTTGGAAATAATCATTAATCATTTTAAAAAGGAGAAGAAATTTTCAAAAATTGTATTGATTGGGCATAGCGAAGGTTCGTTGGTAGCTATGTTGGCTGCCAATAAAACCAATGGTTATATATCTTTAGCAGGAGCAGGTAGAAGTATCGATTTTATTTTAAAAGACCAATTATTAGCCCAAGCTCCATTTTGGAAAGAGGAAATTGAATTGGGATTAAATACCTTAAAAAGTCAACAACCATTCGAAAATAAAAACAAAATGTTGGAATCTATCTTTCGAAAATCAGTACAAGCCTATATGATGTCGTGGATGCAAATAGACCCTGCAGTAGAAATTAAAAAATTGCAAGTCCCGATTTTAATTATCAACGGTACCAAAGACATTCAAGTAAAAGAAACTGAAGCGGGAATTTTACACCAAGCCAAACCTGATGCTACCTTAGTGATTTTGGAAAACATGAACCATGTACTCAAAAACATCCATGGTGATTTGGGAGAAAACTACAAATCATACACCGACCCCAACTTGCCTTTACACCCAGAACTTAGCAAGGTAATTTTAGATTTTATACTAAAAAATATTTACTAAATAACTGTATTCTTGACAAAAAATAAAAGTCAACCTAAAAGTTGTCTTTGTCTAAAAATGAATCTACGAAAATTTTATAATTTACTTTGCAAACTTTGCCAACCCCCACCATTCACCACTTCAATGCCACTACTTTTTAAGATAGATGCTGCCTGACCGCTTCGCATTCCACTTTGACAGCATACAATAACTGGTTTATTTAGTTTTTTGATTTCATTAATTTTTCCAGAAATAGTGTTCAAAGGAATGTTTTTGGAAACCTTAATGTGGCCATTGCTGAATTCTCCCGGAGTGCGAACATCAATAATTACAGCACCTTTTTGAATAAAATCGGTTAAATTGTTAGTGCTTCCACCTAAACCTAAAAATGATAATAACCCCATAATTTTATATTTATTTGATGTAAAAGTAAAGCAGCTTTTTAATTTAGATGGTAACAAAAGTTACTGTATACAAATTTTAGTAGACACCAACAGGGCAATTTTGTAAAATTAACTGCATCCCACCATCAATTAAATGGGCAACTTCAGGTCTGTTGGCTTTAGTTTTTTCTAAATAAAAAACCACTTTGTCTTTCAAACCCTTCCATTGGTTTTGATTTGCTAGCTCCAAAATTTCCACACCCAAGAGCCAGTCATCTGAATGGTTTTTTTGGATGCTTTCAAAGATAGATTCTAATAACTTAAGTTCCTTGTTATTAGACTCTCTTAAATTTCTGACCTCTGCATATAATTTCTCTAACTGAGTTCGCTTTTCTGATATGGTCGATTTGATGGTCTGCGAACTTGGCACATGTGTGATCATATCAAAACTATTGACATCTGCAGGACCTGCAAAACAAGAAAGAATTTCTTTTCCAACAGCCATATCATAAATACCCCATTTCGGTTGAAACAGTACTTGATCACCATAAGTTACGGTGCAATTTTTGAACTTAATCAACATGATTTTTCCTTGTAAATTTCGGGTGCCGGTAACAATTTCTCCAGAAACTTTTACACCACCTTCAAATTCTAAGGTCACTACTTCCGATTCGTATATGTCGTAAGCTCTTAAATCTCTCGGGCTCATTTCTTCAATAGCAATGTTGATGCCTACTAGTTTTCCAATGGGACTTCCAAAGCCTTCTGCATGGTATTCTGTTCCGTGACCAACCAGTTCTTTTTCTCTGTATGACAATGCAGTTTTACCAGAAGTTTGGATGTAAATAGGTTTTCCTTCGTGTTCAATCACGTTGGTAAATACTCCTGAAACTTGTAAACCCGTGCTAAGTTCAATGGTTCCTAAAGCTTTGGAATCAATCAATTTTTTAATTCCTTCCAAGCCACCTGTTCGTATTGCCATTTTGTTGGCAAATTCTTCTAACACCAAACTTAAATGGGCAAAATCGGGTGTTACATACAATTGTGGTTGAGGCTTGGTAATATCAAAACTTTGATCGGCTGCTGCTATGCCATAAGGAATTTTCTTCACCGAATCAGTCATGCACCAACTACTTTCACCAATAGAAGACAACAATCCAGCTCCATATATTTTTGGATTTTCTAATGTACCTATCAAGCCATACTCAACGGTCCACCAATGTAGGTTTCTAATACGAGCCATTTCGCTTGGTTCACCCATATTTTGTTGCAATTCGTTCACCAAATTCTCTGCTTTTTGAATTTCCTCTTCGCTACTCCCCTCTGCTTCTTTTAGTATAGATAACCATCGGATGGCTTCATATAATTCATAGTCTTTAGCCGATGAGATGGCTTTACTGCCAATTTCACCAAATCTTCTTAAATATTCGGCATATTCCGGATTTGCAATAATAGGAGCATGACCAGCACCTTCGTGAATGATATCTGGTGCAGGAGTGTATTCGATATGTTCCAACTGACGAATATCACTGGCAATCACCAAAACATTGTACGCTTGGAATTCCATAAAGGCATTGGGAGGAATAAAACCATCCACAGCAACTGTTGCCCAACCAATTTCTTTTAATATACGATTCATCCCATACATACTAGGTATAGAATCAACGGAAATACCGGTTTTTTGTAATCCCTCAACATACGATTCATGAGCAACTTTACTTAAGTAATCTACATTCTTTCGCATCACATATCTCCAAACTGCTTGGTTAATAGGTGTGTAATCCTCATAATTTTGCGGTTTGATAAATTGTTTTAAATGTTCTGGTAATCGGTCAATTAATGGGTTGGTTTCAAAAGCGGATTCCATATTTCAATCGTTATAGAGAGGTAAAGATATGAATTTAGACATGCATAAAAAAACTCCCTTAAGGGAGTTTTATGATTTAATTATTTGTTTTCTTGTGGCGGATACTTCTTTAAAATTTCCAAAACAAATTGGTGGATTCTTTCTTCTTTATTTTTTGCTCTTGGATTTAGAGCACCAACCCCATAACCTTGCCAAATGAGTTCTTTATTAGAGGCATCAATAATATCTATGTACAGAGTTCCCTCAGTGTAACTTGATACTTGGGTGCCTCCCCAACCAGGACCCCACCAAGGTCCCAAGCCCCAGCCCCAACCCCAGGCCATGTTGTTTTGCCAAACATCTACTTGTTCTCTCTCTTTAGTAAAAAACGACACTAATAATTGAGGTTGTTCACTTTTTGCAAAACCTTTTTCAGATAAGTTTTTTTCAAGAGCTCTTAATATTCTACGTTTGTCGATGTCGGAAATTTCTACTTTATCAATACTGCTCTTTTGAAATGCATAGGTTTGGTATTTGCTAAAATCCACTCCTTTTTCAAAATCACTGTGCACTTGTACACTGCTGCAAGAGGTTAAAAACAGTATACTTAACGCGAAAATATAAAATGCTTTCATACTTATGTTTTTAATTACTAATCAACAAAAATTATAATCAGTAAAATCTCAGACTTGAAATGCTGACGCTTAGGTCAACATCGAGACAAGCTCGGCTTCGTCTCGACCTGAAACTTTAAACAAAATCAAATCAACCCATCATCTACTATATTAGGGATGGTAACTTTTAGTAAAGGTTGCGTTTCCATCGCTCTTTTTATCGCAAAAATGGCACCTTCGTTTCTTGCCCAGCTTCTTCTTGCAATTCCGTTATTCACATCCCAAAAAAGCATTGATTTCAACCTTCTATCGCTATCTTCAGATCCATCCAAAACCATGCCAAATCCACCATTAATTACTTCTCCCCAACCAACACCTCCACCATTGTGGATAGAAACCCAAGTGGCTCCTCTAAAGCTATCTCCAATCACATTGTGAATAGCCATATCTGCGGTAAATCTGGAACCATCATAAATGTTAGAGGTTTCTCTGTAAGGAGAATCTGTTCCAGATACATCGTGGTGATCTCTCCCTAAAATAATCGGACCTAATACTCCTTTGGCTATGGCTTTGTTAAATGCTTCTGCAATTTTCATTCTTCCTTCCGCATCCGCATATAAAATTCTAGCTTGCGAACCAACTACCAATTGATTTTGTTGGGCTTCTTTGATCCATTGGATGTTATCTGCCATTTGTTGTTGAATTTCATCCGGTGCATGTAACATCATTTCCTCTAAAACTTCACAGGCAATTTGATCGGATTTGGCTAAATCTTCCGGATTTCCAGAAGCACAAACCCATCGGAACGGCCCAAAACCATAGTCAAAGCACATAGGCCCCATAATGTCCTGCACATAACTAGGATATTTAAATTCTCTTCCAATAGTTGGATGATCTGAAAGTACATTGGCACCGGCTCTAGAAGATTCTAACAAAAAGGCATTTCCGTAGTCAAAAAAGTACGTGCCTTTTGCCGCATGTTGGTTGATGGCATTGGCATGTCTGCGTAAAGTTTTTCTCACTTCCTCTTTGAATTTTTCAGGTTCGTTTGCCATCATTTCATTGGCTTCTTCAAAACTATACCCAATCGGATAATACCCTCCAGCCCACGGATTGTGTAACGAAGTTTGGTCAGAGCCTAAATCAATCGTGATGTTTTCTTCTGCAAATTTTTCCCAAACTTCTACAATATTACCTAAATAAGCGATGGAGACAACTTCTTCATTCGCTTGAGCTTTTTGAACTCTCAGCACCAACTCATTGATATTGGTAATAATTTCATCTACCCATTTTTGTTCATGTCTGATTTTGGTAATTTTTGGGTTTACTTCTGCACACACAGTAATACAACCTGCAATATTCCCGGCTTTAGGTTGTGCACCGCTCATTCCTCCTAAACCAGAGGTTACAAATAATTTTCCTTTCGGATTTTTATTTATTTTTCTAAATCCATTTAATACGGTAATGGTAGTTCCGTGTACAATTCCTTGTGGACCAATATACATATAACTACCCGCAGTCATTTGTCCGTACTGACTTACTCCTAAGGCATTGAATTTTTCCCAATCATCAGATTTAGAGTAATTCGGTATTACCATCCCGTTGGTTACTACCACTCTTGGAGCATCTTTATGTGATGGAAACAATCCCATAGGGTGACCCGAATACATTACCAAGGTTTGTTCTTCCGTCATTTCAGCTAAATATTGCATGGTTAAGCGATATTGTGCCCAGTTTTGAAATACTGCTCCATTGCCACCATAAGTGATTAGTTCATGTGGATGTTGTGCAACCGCATGATCCAAATTATTTTGAATCATTAACATGATGGCTTTTGCTTGATCACATTTTCCGGGATAATCGGAAATTGGTCGGGCATAAATTTTGTAATCCGGACGAAAACGATACATGTAAATTCTGCCGTAAGTATCTAATTCCTCCTTAAATTCTGGCAAAAGTGCTGCATGATGCTTTGGGTCAAAATATCGTAACGCATTTTTTAAAGCCAACTTTTTCTCTTCTTGCGTTAAAATTTCCTTTCGTTTTGGAGCATGATTTACCAATCGATCATAAGGCTTAATTTGAGGTAATTCTTCCGGAATACCTGCCAATATTTCTTGTTGAAATTTTTCAACAACTGAAGTATCTATAATAGTTTGCATTACAGCTTTTTTAGTAGTTTGTTTTTTTATTTATTTTATTAATTGATTGCTATGGCTGTTTGTCGTTTTTCCTAACAATCCCGGTTTTTTTATCAAAACCATACGGACAATGTCTGCATCCACTTTTGCAACAATAACCTCTCTTTAAATGGTATTTTTCTGTAAAAACTTTATAACCTTCGGGAGTGTAGTAGAAATCTTCTCCCTCTTTTAGTTTATTTTCGTTATTTTGCCATTCCATATTACAAAATTAACGATTTCTCAAAAAATGATTGTTTTAGTTGCACTTTTTTAATGAAGAAAAACATAGAGTTTTTGGAAGTATTTAAAGAAATAAACGCCATTAACCAAAAAATGGAGTTGGATTGGTTGGAGTATTATGGGGTAGAAATCTGGATCAAAAGAGAGGATTTATTGCATCCTTATATATCTGGGAATAAGTTCCGAAAACTCAAATATAACATTCTTGAGAATTTGAATTCTCAAGGTTGGGTTACTTTTGGAGGAGCATATTCAAACCATATTTTGGCTGTTGCTTATGCCGGGTTCTTATTTCAAAAACCAACCATCGGAATTATTAGGGGAGAAGAATTGCAGCATGCATGGCAACAAAATCCAACATTAATAAAAGCAGCCAAATTTGGAATGCAATTTCGATTTATTTCAAGAGAATTGTATCATAATAAAGAAACAATACCAACTTTTTTTCCAGAATTACAAAAACATCATTGGATTCCCGAAGGAGGTACCAACGCTCTGGCAATCAAAGGTTGTGAAGAAATTTTAACCAATAACGACAGTAAGTTTCATGTGATTACTTGTGCAGTAGGTACAGGTGGAACTATTGCGGGAATAATCAATAGTGCAAAAAATTATCAAAAAATTATAGGTTTTCCGGCTTTAAAAGGAGCATTTTTAGCCGAAGATATTCGTAAATTTGTGACTTCTGAAAATTCATGGAATTTGTTTAATGAATATCATTTTGGGGGGTACGGAAAAGTAACTTCCGATTTAATCCAATGGCTAAATGAATTTTATGAGCAAACTAAAATTCCGTTAGATCCGTTATACACTGGTAAGATGATGTATGGTATTTTAGATTTGGTCCGACAAAATTATTTTGAAAAAGGCACCAAAATCTTAGGTATCCACACAGGTGGTTTACAGGGAATTGAAGGAATGAATGAAACCTTAAAAAACAAAAATAAGACAACCATTACTTATGCATAAATTACTATTTGCCTTTTGCTTAATTTTCATAGCAAGTTGTTCAACACAAAAAAAAACAGTTTCTAACAACAAGGGAAAATCAGTTATCCAAACTTCAAAACCAACCGCAACCACATCAAGGCCTGCCAATACTATAAGCAGACCAGCTAGCACCCATGTAAGTAAGCCAACTTCTTCTGAAAGCACTGCTCCAAATGAAGAATTAAAGGCAACATCTACAGTAAAAATTACCCAGCAAGTGGTTTTGGACTATATTGACCAATTTAAAGAAACAGCTAAAAATAACATGAAAGAATTCGGAATTCCTGCTAGTATTACATTGGCACAGGGGATTTTAGAATCAGGTGCAGGTACTGCAAGACTTAGTGTGCAAGCAAACAACCATTTCGGTATAAAATGCCACAAAGAATGGCAAGGAGATCAAATATTTCATAACGATGATGCCAAAGACGAATGTTTTAGAAAGTATAAATACCCATCTGAATCGTTTCGTGACCACGCTCTTTTTTTAAGTACCAGAAAATATTATGTGCAATTATTTACTTTAGAAAAAGATAACTACAAGGCTTGGGCTAAAGGCTTGAAAGATGCAGGTTATGCTACAGACCCAAAATATCCAGATAAATTAACTAGTTTGATAGAAAGATACCAATTGCATCGTTTTGATGCAGAAGTTTTAGGAAAGCCTGTTTTGGCAGATGAAAAACCTAAAAGTCATCCTTCTACCAACTCAAATTCTTCCAATGAAACTACTTTGATAAAAACACATCGAGTAGAAAAAGGAGATACCTTGTATTCCATATCCAGAAAATACCAAATGACATTGGAGGAATTAAAAAAGATGAACAATTTGAACGACAATAACATTTCTATTGGTCAAATTTTAAAAGTAAAATAACATGTTATACCAACGAAGCAGTCAACTTTTTGTAGAAGCACAACAATATATTCCGGGAGGAGTAAATTCTCCTGTTCGAGCATTTAAAGCGGTAGGTGGTACCCCCATTTTTGTCAAAAGAGCCAAAGGGGCATATTTGTATGATGAAGACGGTAAAGTATTGATTGATTATATCAATTCTTGGGGACCAATGATACTAGGGCACGCTTTTGAGCCAGTAATTAATGCCATCAAAACAACTGCTGAAAAAGGAACTTCATTTGGCATGCCAACCGAATTGGAAACCAAAATTGCAAAGTTGGCAGTTGAAATGGTGCCAAATATCGATAAAATCCGATTTGTAAATTCTGGTACAGAAGCATGCATGAGTGCAATTAGGTTGGCTCGTGGGTTTACCAAGCGTCATAAAATAATCAAGTTTGCAGGCTGCTATCACGGACATTCCGATTCGTTTTTGATTCAAGCCGGAAGTGGAGCTAGTACTTTTGGAGTACCAAATAGTCCAGGTATCACACCAGGAACTGCTCAAGATACGCTTTTAGCATCTTATAACAATTTGGAGGAAGTAGCACATTTGTTTCAATCTAATCCAGAAGAAATTGCAGCTATCATTGTAGAACCTGTAGCAGGAAATATGGGTTGTGTACCCCCAAAAGAAGGTTTTTTACAAGGTTTAAAAAAACTTTGTTTGGAAAATGGAGCGTTACTTATTTTTGATGAGGTAATGACTGGTTTTCGTTTGGCAAAAGGCGGAGTACAAGAATTGTATAAGGTAGATTCAGATATTGTTTGTTTTGGAAAGGTAATAGGAGGCGGATTGCCAGTGGGTGCATTTGCTGCTAGAGAAGAAATCATGAATCATTTGGCTCCATTAGGCCCGGTATACCAAGCGGGAACTCTATCAGGAAACCCCTTAGCTATGGCAGCTGGATATGAAATGTTGCAATATTTGAATGATCACCCAGAGGTGTTTACCTCTTTAGAAGCAAAAACAATTTATTTGAAAAATGGAATACAAGAAATATTTGCAAACACCAATATCCCTTTTACAATTAACCAAGTAGGGTCTATGATTTCTATTCATTTTCACCAAGAGTCAGTGGTTGATTTTGCTACTGCCAAAAATGGAGACAATGATTTGTTCAAAAAGTTTTTCCACGGATTGTTAAAAAGAGGCATTTATATTGCTCCATCTGCTTACGAAACCTGGTTTTTAACAGATGCTTTAACGTATGATGATTTAGACCAAACGTTACAAGCAATAAAAGAAGTGAGCAAATTGATGTAAAAAAAATCTCGGAAATTTCCGAGATTTTTTAAATATATAATTGTGACTTTGAATAACGAAACTTTTTTAGAGAAATCAAAAAACAGTCAAACAATTATTTTAGGATTATAATATTACCACCTCATAATCACACTTCCCCAGGTAAAACCACTACCAAAAGCAGCCAACACTACCAAATCTCCCTCTTTAATCATGCCTTTTTCCCATGCCTCAGTTAAGGCGATTGGAATTGAGGCAGCAGTGGTATTTCCGTACTTTTGAATGTTGTTGTATACTTGATTGTCTTGTAAGCGGAATTTTTGCTGGATAAATTGCGAGATTCTTAAATTCGCTTGGTGCGGAATCAACATATTGATATCCGAAACTTGCAATTGATTAGCCTGCAAACCTTCCATGATCACTTCGCTAAAACGAACAACGGCATTTTTAAACACAAACTGTCCGTTCATGTGAGGTGTGTAAGAAATGTCATCTGGGTCGTTGTCTTTCAAAATATCAGTTACCCAACGCTTGCCCATACCCGGAGCAATTACTGCTAATTCTTCTGCATGTTGCCCTTCGGAATGTAAGTGGGTAGATAAAATTCCTTTGCCTTCTTTTTCAGACCTAGAAATAATGGCTGCTCCTGCCCCATCTCCAAAAATTACAGAAACATTTCTTCCTCTTGTAGTCATGTCTAATCCTCTGGAGTGGGTTTCCGATCCAATAATTAAGATATTTTTGTACATGCCAGTTTTGATGTATTGGTCTGCAATAGACAAAGCATACACAAACCCAGAACATTGGTTTCTAATATCCAAAGCACCAACAGTTGGCAACTCCAAATCTCTTTGCACCAAAACACCAGGACCAGGGAAATAATAATCCGGACTTAATGTTGCGAAGATGATAAAATCAATTTCATTTTTATCAATTCCTGCTCTTTCAATGGCAACTTTTGCTGCTTTTACCCCCATCGAAGTCGTGTTTTCTTCAGGAGTGTTGATATGTCTTCGCTCTAAAATTCCGGTTCTTTCTTGGATCCACTCATCAGTAGTATCCATTATCTTGGTTAAATCGTGGTTGGTAACCACATTTTCAGGTACATAAAAACCCAAACCTTTTATATATGATTGGTACATAAACTACTATTTAAGTTAATTATCGAAAATTAGGATATCAAATTTACGCAATGTAATTGGTCGCACAAAATTTTCGACTTAATAATTAAAATGACCAAATTTTAAAATTTTGACAAAAAATCATTACAATCCAATGTTTCAATTTCGTTTGTTTTTAAGTTTTTTACTTCTAGTTGCTCTGCACTTGCTTTGCGAACCAACCAAGTGACATTTTTACGTTCGGCATATTTGAATTGCTTGTCAGATTTGGTAGCATCCGGGTATAACTCTGCCATTACCCCTTTTTGTCTAAGCTGTTGAATGGCCTTCAATACCAATACCAAAGAAGTTTGGTCATCTAGCATAAACAACACCTCTAACGTGTTTTGTAAAGAATCCGGAAACAAACCTAATTCTTCTAAAACCAAATAAATTCGGTCTAAACCAAAAGAAATTCCGACTCCACTCATGTTATTTAATCCAAAAATCCCCGTCAAGTCGTCATATCTTCCCCCACCACCTATCGAACCCATTTGAACTTGAGGTGCTGCTACCTCCAAAATAGTTCCGGTGTAATAATTCAAGCCTCTTGCCAAGGTAACTTCTATTTGCAATTGCGCAGTTTGTAAACCAATTTCTTGAATGGTTTGGATTAAAAAATCCATTTCAGCTACACCTTGCATTCCGATGATAGAAGTGGATAACAATTCTTTTAAAGTATTTAACTTGTCTGTGTTACTTCCTGAAAAGGAGAACAAAGGTTGGATTTTGGCAATTGCCTCGGCAGAAATACCTTTATCTAACATTTCTTGTTTAACTGCTTCCTCCCCTATTTTATCTAATTTATCCAATGCAACTGTAAAATCAATCAAATGTTCTTGTGCTTGCATGATTTCGGCAAAACCCGATAAAATTTTACGATTGTTCATTTTTAAAGTAACTCCGTGCAACCCAAGATCGGTAAAAACAGCATCGTACAATTGTAATAATTCCACTTCTTGTAACAAAGAAGTAGAACCAATCACATCGGCATCGCATTGGTAAAACTCTCTGAATCTACCTTTTTGCGGACGATCTGCTCTCCAAACCGGTTGTATTTGGTATCGTTTGAACGGAAAAACCAATTCATTTTGATGCATTACCACATAGCGAGCAAATGGCACGGTCAAGTCGTATCGAAGAGCTTTTTCTGTGATTTGTGATGCAATTTTAAAGGAATTCTTTTCATGTAAAAATGTTGCATCCGCCTTGGCTAAAAAATCACCAGAATTAAGGATTTTAAAAATCAATCGATCACCTTCCTCACCATATTTTCCCAATAGTGTTTCTGAATTTTCAAAAGATGGTGTTTCAATAGGTGTAAATCCAAATCGTTGAAAATGCTTTTGAATAATTTGAATAATATAATTTCTTTTAAAAACTTCTTCGGAGTTAAAATCTCTCGTTCCTTTTGCTAAACTTGGTTTTTGAGCCATCTTTTACATTTTTTACAAAGGTATGAAAAGGAAATACAGCGAACAATAATCTATTTTTGTTAGATACCTGCTTCTAAAAAAGAGGATTTATATGTAACAAAACATCCAACATTTAGTCCAATAGTTCAAAGCTTTTTCATGCTCAAGGAAAATATCAAAGTAGCCTTAAATTCTATACGTTCGCAAATGTTGCGAACTGTGCTGACTATTTTCATCATTGCATTAGGTATCACCGCACTGGTAAGTATTTTAACCTTGGTGGCTGCATTTAAAAACACCTTATCCTCTGATTTTTCTTCAATGGGAGCTAATGGTTTTAATATTCGTCAGTATGAAATGGAGGTGAGAATTGGTAATGGAAGAGGACAAGAAAGAGAAAAAATCAATCCAATCATTTCCTATCCAGACATCAAGGCCTTTAAAGATAAATACGATTATCCTTTGGCAGATGTTTCTGCATTTTTTGTTGCAACTAGCAATGCCGAAGTAAAATACGAAAACCAAAAAACAGATCCTGAAATTACTATTGTTGGGGCAGACGAATTTTATGCTCCAAATTCTGGCTTAGAGTTTCAGTTTGGCAGAAATTTTACTCCTTTTGAGGTCAATAACAACCAAAACGTTTGCGTTTTAGGTTCAGATTTTATGAAAGGTTTGTTTCAAAACATCAATCCGATTGACAAGATAGTTTCTATTCGTGGCAACAAGTTTCGTGTAGTAGGAGTATTGAAAGAAAAAGGCTCTACATTTGGCAATAGCCAGGATTTACGAGTAATTATTCCGCTTCAAATTGCTCGTTCAATTTATACCCAACCCAACATTAATTACAATTTACGTGTTAATGTATTAAAGCAAGAATTGTTAGGTGATGCAATAAATGAAGCCACTTTGGTAATGCGTCAGATTAGAAAATTAAATCCGGTGGAAGAAAACAACTTTGGCATCCAGCGAAGTGACGAATTGATCAACCAAATACTATCTATCACCATTGCTTTGAATGTTGCTGCCATTGCAATCGGGATCATCACCATTTTTGGTTCTTCCATTGCTTTAATGAATATCATGTTGGTATCGGTTTCTGAAAGAACTCGAGAAATTGGGATTCGAAAAGCACTAGGCGCAAAAAGAAGCACTATTGCCATGCAGTTTTTTACCGAAACTGTAGTGGTTGGCCAATTGGGTGGATTTGTAGGTATCATTTTAGGAATCCTGATTGGTTATGGAGTGTCAAGTTTGCTGAATTTTGTTTTTGTAGTACCCTGGGGAGCTATGATTGCAGCTGTGATTGTGAGTTTTTTGGTTGCAGTAATTTCCGGATTGTTCCCAGCCATCAAAGCTGCCAAACAAGATCCTATTGAATCCTTGAGATATGAATAGAATTTTGTAATTTTGCAACAAAATTCGATTTCATGAAACTTGCCTTACTTACGATAGGATTATTAGCCATTGCATTTGCTGGAATAGCTATTAAAATTTGGATAAAAAAAGACGGTAAATTTGCCGGAACTTGTGCCAGCCAAAGTCCTTTTTTGAATAAAGACGGCGAAAACTGTAGTTTTTGTGGAAAAACTCCGGAACAAATGAAAGATTGCTCTGAACCAACTCACTCATAGCCTTGGTACCTGAAATTTACTTAATCTTTTTGTGGTATATTTTAGTTGCGGTAACCAGCATCCAATTGATGTATCATTGGTTGGTATTCCGCAGATTATCTTTTGCAAAAGTTTCTGAAAATACTCCGAAGCGAATTGCAGTATCCGTGATTATATGTGCAAAAAACGAAGCCGAGAATTTAAAAAAACATCTTCCTACAATACTTCAACAAGACTTTCCTTTTTTTGAAGTAGTAGTAATTGACGATCGAAGTTCTGACAATACATTAGAGGTTTTAGAAGAGTTTTCCCTACAATATGGCCACTTAAAAATTGTAAAAGTAACTCCAAATGAACATTTTTGGGGAAATAAAAAATACGCACTTACTCTTGGAATTAAAGCAGCCAAAAATCCATTTTTGTTGTTTACCGATGCCGACTGTGTTCCAAACTCTAACCAATGGATCACTCAAATGAGTAGCCAATTTACCATGAAAAAGAATTTGATTTTAGGATACGGTGCCTACAAAAAAATCAATGGCTCATGGCTCAATAAAATCATTCGATTTGACACACTTCATACCGCTTTACAATACTTTGGTTGGGCTATGGCAGGAAAACCTTACATGGGAGTTGGAAGAAACTTAGCATACCAAAAAGATTTGTTTTTTCAGTTAGATGGCTTTAAAACCCATTTAAAAGTGTTGACTGGCGATGACGACTTGTTTGTAAACGAAGCAGCAACTGTCCAAAATACTTCTTGGAGTTTGCATCCAGAATCTTTCACCACCTCTGAACCTAAAACCACTTACACCGAATGGGTATATCAAAAAAGAAGACATTTATTAACAGTACCACATTATAAATTTTCGGACAAATTAAAGTTATCACTTTATTTTTTGGTGAACTTTTTATTTTTCCCGTTGGCTATTGGCTTCTTATTACTAACACAAAACTGGCTGTGGGGAGTTCCGGTGGTAGTGGTTAGATACATAAGTTTGTACACCATCTATTTTAAAGTAGCTAAAAAATTTGGTGAAAAAGACTTGATTTGGTTTTTACCATTTTTGGAACTATTTTTGATTTATTATCAAATAGTTATCTATTTTAAAAACCTCACTTCAAAGCCCCTACATTGGAAACCAATCGAATCATAGAAAAAGCCAAACACGGTGATCAAAATAGTTTTACTACTCTACTAGACACCCATTGGAATGAAGTGTATCATTTTATGCTTCGCAGAACAGAAAACGAAACAGAAGCGGAAGATATTACTATAGAAACTTTTGGGAAAGCTTTTGATAAAATCCACCAGTATAACCACGAATATCAGTTCAACACTTGGTTGATTGCCATTGCCAAAAATGTACATCTGGATAGTTTACGCAAAAGAAAAAGCAATATGGTGGAACTAAATGAGCATAGAGAACAAATGGCTTACAATATCATTGATGAAACTCCTTCGGCAGAAGACAACCTAATTTACGAGCAGCATCTTTCAGAGTTATTGCATTATATCAAACTGTTAAAACCTGCTTATCAAGAGGTCATTCAACTTCGATACTTTCATGAAATGAGTTATCAAGATATGGCTGAACAGTTAGAAGAACCTCTCAATAGCATCAAAGTAAAATTATTACGAGCTAAAAAATTATTAGCCGACATCATCCAAAATAAAAAATTTTAAACCTAGTAAGCAACGATATTCACTTTTAATATTTTCTTAATCTGAAAACATTGGTTTTCAGTTACATTTGAAAAAAAATCTATATGAACAGAAGATCCTTTTTTAAAAATACCACTTTAGCTACCATTGGAACTGGACTATTGTTACCTGAGCAAATATTTGCGAATGAAATTATATCCTACAAAAACAAAAAAGCCAAGAACATTATTTTTATGGTAAGTGACGGAATGAGTTCCGGGACTTTAAATATGTCTGATTTATACATGCAACGCAAGTATGGCAAAGGCTCCAATTGGTTGAATTTGTATAGAGAAAACAAAGTGCGAAGAGGCTTGATGGACATGGCTTCGGCCAGTTCAATTGTTACTGATTCTGCTGCAGCAAGTTCATCTTGGGGAAGTGGATTTAGAGTAAAAAATGGTGCATTAAACGTGAGTGTAGATGGGGAAGCGTTGCTTCCTATTTGGCAAAAATTTAAAAAAGTAGGTAAAAAAGCTGGTTGCGTTACCACCGTACCTATTACACATGCCACTCCAGCTGGATTTTTGGTAAACAGCAAAAGCAGAAACAGCCAAGAAGATATTGCAGAGACTTATCTAAGTCAAAGATTTGATGTGTTATTAGGTGGAGGAGACCAATTTTTTAATGCAGAAAAAAGAAAAGACAAAAAAGACTTATACACTGCCTATGCGCAAAAAGGATACCAAGTAGTACAAAACAGAAATTCTTTAAAAAACACCAATACCACCAAACCTGTTTTAGGAGTTTTTCACCAAGATGCCTTACCCTACAGAGTTGATTGGAACCACCAAACCGACTTACAAGAAAAAGTTCCTACTTTGGCTGAAATGACTGCAAAAGCAATTGATTTAATGAAAGACCATTACAAAGGATTTGTGTTGCAAGTAGAAGCAGGTCGGGTAGATTGGGCTGCACATGCCAATGATATTGGTGGTTTGTTGTATGACCAAGTAGCATTTGATGAAGCATTGCAAGTTGCTATTGATTTTACAGAAAAAAATCCGGATACCTTGTTGATTATTTGTACCGACCACGGAAATGCAAACCCTGGTTTATTGTATGGAAAAAATGCCAACGAACATTTTGACAGTTTACAAAGCTACCAGCAATCCAATGATTTCTTGTTGAATCAAATTACTCCGCAAAATTCTGTACAACAAATTCAGGAAATAATTCAATCAGTGCATGGCATTGTATTAGAAAAAGAAGAAACCCAAACTTTACACAAATACTATCAAGGATTGGAACCCAATGAACAAGGAATTTACAACTACAAAAACTTGCCATTTGCATCGTATGCACAAATGCAAAAAAAGAGAAATTCAGTTGGATGGATTGGTACCGATCACTCTGCTGATTTTGTGGAAATTTGTATGATGGGGGCAGGAAGTCATTTAATGCCGGGATTTTTAAAAAATACCGATTTGCATTATTTGATGTTACAAGCTGCAGAAGTAGAAAACAAATTTTAAATTGGAATAGTTTTTGATTAACTAAATACATGCGAAACTATTGTCTGTTTTTTATTTTTCTATTCACCTTCGGATGGGTACATGCCCAAATTGACCAAGGTGGTAAAGGTAAACCTATCAAAGGTGGTGGTATCGTGTTGCCTGACAACACCCCTCCTACTCCTTCGGTTAATTTGTGGGAAAAAGACGAAAAGCCAACCAAAGACTACTTTAATTTAGAAAAAAAATCAAAAATTGATTTGACCCAAAAAGACGATTTTGTAAAGCCTAAAACCAAATTTGATCCAGGAATACCAAAAAGAGAAGGAGCATCGCACGAAGACTTTAAAAAAGACCAATATTTTGGAGATGTGATTACCAAATCAAAATCTCTTCGATTGATTTGTCGCGACCACGAAACCGTAGATGGAGATAAAATTAAAATTCTACATAATGGGAGAGTCATTATGGAGGAAGTCAATTTAACTGGTGAGTACAAATCAATCGAAGTAGAACTTCAACCTGGCTTTAACAAATTTGAATTTATTGCCATCAACGAAGGAATATATAGTCCGAATACTGCTGAATTTAGAATTGTTGATGAAAATGGAAACTCTTTGGTTGGTAATGTTTGGAATTTGGCAGGTGGGTATAAAGCTTCTTTTATAGTTGTGAAAGAAGAATAACTTTTTATTTTTTTTAAGACTTTGCTTTTAAGGTTTTTCTACTTTTACTTCAAAGTATACTAACCTACTACCAATGAAAAAAGCAAACCTTTTACTTTGTTTATTGCTTGTGACATTTTCTTTTGCGCAAGAGAATTTACCCTACCAAAAACCACCAAAAGAAATTTTAGATTTAGCGGAATACGAAAGAGCCCCTACTGTAACCATGGATAGCAAAAAGCAATGGATGATTTTAAGCTATCGGGATACCTACAAAACTCTAGACGATTTAAACCAAGAAGAATTGCGTTTAGGTGGTTTGCGTATCAATCCTATTACGAATATTTCAAGCACCATAACTTACAACAACAACATTAAAGTTAGAAAAGTTACTGACAAAACCGAAACCCAAGTAACTGGCTTACCAGCCAATCCTAGATTGGCTAATTATAGTATATCACCTGATGAAAAAAAGTTGGCTTTTACACATACCACTTCAAATGGAGTAGAGTTGTGGATTTTAGACTTAATGCAAGCCAAAGCTACCAAAGTTTCGGAGGCTAATTTGAATGCAAACTTAGGAAATCCGGTAAGTTGGTTCAACGATAGTGAGCATTTGTTAGTGCGAATGCTTCCAAAAAACAAACCTGAAATTTTAGAAGACAAAAAAAGTATTCCAAGTGGACCAATTATTTCAGTAGGAGATGGAAAAGTTTCTCAAAACAGAACGTACCAAGATTTGCTGAAAAACAAATTAGATGAAGCCAATTTTGAGAGTATTGCATCTTCTGAATTGTGGAAAATTTCAATTTCTGGCAAAACCGAACCTTGGTTAGCTTCCAATTTATATTCTTTTATTTCATTTTCACCTGATGGAAATTATGTTTTATTAAATACCATCGAAAAACCGTTTTCCTATATAGTTCCTTACAGCAGATTTCCTCAAAAAATGAGTGTTTATGATACCAAAGGCAACTTGATAAAGGTAATTCACGAGCAACCTTTAAATGAAATCATGCCAAAAGGATTTTCCTCTACCAGAACTGGTAAAAGAAATATTTCTTGGAGAGCAGATGCTCCAGCTACTTTATTTTACGTAGAAGCATTAGATGGTGGGGATCAAGCAAATCAAGTATCTCATAGAGATGCCTTATATTTATGGGATGCACCTTTTAAGCAACCTGCAAATAACATCTTTAAAACCAAACAACGTTTTAATGGGATCGAATGGGGTAATGCCAATTTTGCCATCGTTTCTGATCAATGGTACGATACCAGAAATGTCAAGGCTTATGTAATCAATCCTTCTGGAGACAACAGCAATGCTAAAATATTGATGGACAGAAACTACCAAGACATTTACTCTGACCCTGGAAGTTTTGAAACCAAGAAAAATGAATTTGGCAGAAATGTGATTGCTATTGAAAATGGCAAAGCATATTTAATGGGAGATGGCTTTACCAAAGAAGGACAATTTCCATTTATTGACGAATTAGATACCAAAACATTTGCAAAAAAGAGGTTATACACCTCTAAAATTGCTGGAAAAAAAGAAGATTTGAATGCCATCATCGACTTTAAAAAAGGAGAAGTTTTGGTGCAAATTCAATCTGCCAACGAGTATCCGAATTACTACATTCGAAACTTTAAAAACAAAAAACTACAACAAATTACTTTTTTCAAAAACCCATTTGAAGCTTTGCAAAAAGTCCATAAAGAGTTGATTACTTACCAAAGAAAAGACGGTGTAGAACTGTCTGGAACCTTGTATTTACCTGCCAATTACGACAAAACAAAAAAAGAAAAATTGCCTTTGCTTATTTGGGCTTATCCACGTGAGTACAAAGACAAGAATACGGCTGGACAAACAACTTCTAATCCAAATGAGTTTACTTTTCCTTACTATGGCTCTTTTGTGTATTGGGTAACTCGAGGATATGCCGTTTTAGACAATGCTGCATTTCCAATTGTTGGGGAAGGAAACAAAGAACCAAACGATACATTTATTGAGCAATTGGTTGCCAATGCCGAAGCTGCCATTGATGCAGTAGACAAATTAGGATACATCAACCGTAAAAAAGTGGGTGTTGGAGGACACTCCTATGGTGCGTTTATGACAGCCAATTTGTTGTCTCATTCTAATTTATTTGCTTGCGGTATAGCCCGAAGTGGAGCATACAACCGAACCCTTACCCCGTTTGGTTTTCAGAGTGAACAACGCAACTATTGGGATGTGCCGCAAATTTACAATGTCATGTCGCCTTTTATGAATGCCTCCAAAATGAAAACTCCCATGTTGTTAACCCACGGAGAGGCAGACAACAACCCGGGAACTTTTACCTTACAAACCGAAAGATATTTTCAAGCATTAAAAGGTTTAGGAGCTCCTGTAAGGATGGTTATTTTACCTAAAGAAAGCCATAGTTACGTTGCCAAAGAAAACATTTTACATTTACTTTGGGAACAAGACCAATTTTTGGAGAAACATCTTAAAAATTAATGAAAATAATTTTATATAAAAAATACACATTCAAGGTTTTAGCTATGCTTTTTTTATTTAATTTCGTATAAACTTAAACTGAAATCATATGAAAAAAACTTTACTATTTTTATTATTAGGCTTGGTTACGTACGGACAGCAGTTTGTATCTGTAATGCCACCTGCAACTGGAAACTCTGGTTTATCAAGAGCACCTCAAGGAACTCAAAGATTTATAAGAACATGTTACATTATTTCAGGTACAGAAATTACAAATGGTGGATTTCCAAACAACACTGGTATAGTTGGCCTTGGTTATGAATTTCTTACAGCTCAAAATATAGCAACTCCTGGAACTTTGAAAATTTATTTACAAAATACTACTGATGCAACCTATTTAAAGTCATCTGATGTTTGGACAAATATTGTTACTGGTATGACACTTGTTCACGACGCTGTAACAACTATCCCTTCTACAACTGGATTTTGGGATATAAATTTTACAGGAGGAACTCCTTTTACTTACACAGGAGGTGGTGTTTACGTTGCTTTTGAGTGGGAGAATGCTAATGGTGCTTTAGCAACTTCAGCAAATGCTGTTCTTTGTAATACTGCTATAGTTGGTGGATTAAAAAATGCACAAAGTACTACTGCAATGCCAACTTCAGTTGCTGCTACTGCTAGTAATTTTAGGCCTTTAACAAGATTTGCATTTACAGCTTCTTGCATAAGTCCATCTGCTGTTACTTCAACCAATGTAACTACAACTAGTGCCACAGTAAATTTTACAGGTACCATGCCCGCTCCTGCAAATGGTTATGAATATTTTGTTTCAACTTCAAGTACTGCTCCAACAGCATCTACAACACCATCAGGAACCACAACTTCTAATTCAATAGCATTAACAGGATTAAGTCATACCACAACTTATTATATTTGGGTTAGATCTGCATGTAGCGTTAGTGAAAAAAGTGTTTGGACTCCTGTTAATGTTATTCACACAATTGCTCAAGCTCCTTTTGAATATGGATTTGAAAATCCATTACATCCAGGTTGGACATTATTTAACGCAGGAACTGGAAACAACTGGGGGATTGGAAGTACAGCAGGATTAGCTGCTAATGGAACTAACTATGCAGTATATGGTTTTAATGCTACCAGTGCTGCAAACGCTTGGTTGTTCTCCAGAAACATTGAATTAAATTCTGGAGTTCAATATACAGTAACTTTTAAAGTTAGAGCTCGTGCTGATGGTCCAACCATGTATCCAGAAAGCATGAAAGCCACGATTGGAACTACCAATACGGTGGCTGCACAAACTACTATTTTGTGGGATTCTGGATTAAATGGAATTAACTATGAAACCTATACTACCCAAACCGGAACATTTACTCCTGCAACTACAGGAAGTTATGTATTAGGATTCCACTGCTACTCTGTTGCAGATATGTGGCAACTTCTATTAGACGATGTATTTGTAAACGTTCCTTTGAATTTAGACGAAAACAATTTTAACAATGTTTCTATTTATCCTATTCCTGTTTATGATGGATTTTATATCAAAGCAACTAATTTAGAGGTAACTGGAGTGAATGTTTATGATCTAAACGGAAGATTGGTAAAATCATTCCAAAATGCTTTAGAGAACTACAATATTTCTGAATTAAATTCTGGAATCTACATGGTAGAGATTAAAAATGGCGAGGAAACACAAATGAAAAAAATCATCAAAAAGTAATCTTAACATACTTTTGTGATAAAATTAACCCGGGCTTGATCCGGGTTTTTTTATTTATAACTACATTGCAGAATAACTTTTTCCTTCAATCTAAAAGAACTTGTACTAAAGAAACTAAATTCTGATCCATCAATATCCACAAAATATTGAAAGATATTGCCATGAAAATTTATTTTTTTAATAGTGGCTTTTATTCCTTCTTGACTTAATTTCAGTTGGTATGAAGAAATCCATTCAGGTAATTGGTATTTTTCTTGTAACATAAGAGGTACCAAATGTACATCCCCAAACAAGGAAGCAACCGATATGGTATTTGGATGATAAAAAACTTCTTTAGGAGTACCTTTTTGAAGTATATTTCCAGAATTTAGTATGATTATTTCATCTGCAAAAGGCAACACGTCTTCTTTGTCGTGGGTTGCAATCACACAAGTGATGTTGTTTTCTTTAAAAAAAGCAAATAAATTTCTTCGCAATTGGTTTTTTAAAGCAGTATCTACATGACTAAATGGTTCATCTAACAGAATTACTTCTGGCATTTGAGCCAATGCTCTAGCAATAGCAACCCGTTGCATTTGGCCACCACTTAGTAATTTAGCTTTCACATTGGCATATTCTTCCATGTGTACCAATTGTAACAACTCTAATACTCTTTTCTGCTTGTACTGCCAATCCAAATTACTGACGTATTTTCCAACATTTTCAGCTACGGTAATAAATGGCATCAAATCAAAATGTTGTGAAACATACTTCATATAAGGCATACCTGGCACCAAATGATAAGCCGGGCCTAAAATTGGTTGCTCTTTCCATGACAAATTTGCCTTTACTTCGTGCAAGCCATAAATAATCTCTAACAGAGTGCTTTTGCCACAGCCACTTGGTCCCATCAAAGCCACACAAGTCCCTTCAGGAACTTGTAGTTGGATATTTTTCAAAACCAAATTAGTTTGGTAATTAAAGCTTAAATTTTCTACAACTAGCAAAACATAAATTTTTAACAAAAATAAAAAAAGTAAGGGCAGAAACTCAAACGTGGAGACTGCCCTTACTCACCTAACCAATAAATAAACAAAATAGCATTATGAAGATAAGTAATGCACAAAACTTTGGGTATGTACTTTTGCTTTTAGGTCGTGTAGTAAACTATACAACCCAAAAAAAGTACGATTGATGTACAAGAAATGTTTGGAACCACGGTTGCCATTCATTTTTCGTAATTTGGTATCTCCGGCATAGGTTTCTCCTAGCTGAGCCATCTTGGTAAAAAAGATATCATCTGAAAAATCAAAAGTATCTCCATGGAATGGCTTGGTAAATACCTGTAACATATCGGTAAATAATTCTTTAAAATACAATTTGTCCTCGGCAGAATCATCAGAACGCAAAATTTCTAATGTGGTCATTTTTTCTTCCAAGAGTTTTGCATTGGAAAGTACTTCTGGTTTTGAAAGTTCAAAATACGGAACATAAAAATCCTCCGGTACGTGTTTTACACAACCAAAATCAATAGCAATTAAAGTTCCTTCTTTCCCAACCAAAAAATTTCCAGGATGTGGGTCTGCGTGAACTTGACGCAAACCATGCATTTGTACCATGTAAAAATCCCACAGCGTTTGGCCAATTTGGTTAGCCAATGCCTGATTGGTATTTTTTTTAGAAAATTCAGACAAGTGGACCCCATCCATCCAATCCATAGTCAATACCTTGCCATTAGAAAACTCTTTGTAATAATTTGGAAACTTCAAATTTGGAATTGCTTTACAAGCATTTGCAATAAATTGACCTTGTTGTAATTCTAATTCGTAGTTGGTTTCCTCTAGTAGTTTTTGCTCTACTTCTTTAAAATATCTTTCGGAATCTTTCCCTTGTAAATTAAACATTCTCATGGCAATGGGCTTTACCATAGCCAAATCCGAACTAATGCTATCTGCCACTCCCGGATATTGGATTTTCACAGCAAATTTTTTCTCTCCTATGGTTGCTTTATGCACCTGCCCAATACTTGCAGCATAAATAGAATCGTTTGAAAAGGTGTCAAACATTTGGTTGGGATCAACCCCAAAATACCTTTTAAAAGTTTTTCTTACCAATGGAGCTGAAAGAGGTGGAACGGAAAACTGTGCTAAAGAAAATTTCTCTACAAACTGTTGTGGCATGATACTTTTATCCATGCTCAACATTTGAGCAACTTTTAAGGCACTGCCTTTCAAGTTTTTTAGGCCATCATAAATATCTTCTGCATTGTTTTCGTGCAATTTATCTTTGGTCAATTCTTTATTGACTAACTTTTCTCCATAATAAGCCAAATAATTCCCTCCAACTTTTACCCCTGTTTTTAAAAGTTGTCCTGCTCTGCCTAATTTGTTGGTTGGAATGTGATCGATGGTTTTCATATCAATGGATTGGCTTAAAAAAAATTAATTTTTTGAAAATGGGAATTTATCTTTCAACAAAAATTTCCCTAAATCTATCAAACTATTCAATGGTGTATTTTGTACCAAATCGAAACTAGCTTGCACCGATTTTTCAATTAATATATCTGTATTTTCAAATCCTTTGCTGGTATCGTCCATCCAATATTTTAATACATACAAGAATTGTCCCCAAAAACCTTCTTTGTATAAAGGATGTAATACTTTATTGAATTTTTCATCTACCGCAGTTGTTTGGGTACTCATTACATCCTCTATAAATCCTAAATAACCTTCTCTTAATGTATGTAGTTGTTTCCAATTTTTCCAGTGTTTCCAATCAGATGGCAATACAGCAATCGCATAACTGCGATTCAAAGTCAAATTTTCAAAAAAGGTAAAGTAAAAACTCAACATTTTTTCTCTGGCAGCATACCTGGAAAAATCTTCAGATTTCTCCAAAGTCTGCAAGGTATGTTGTACTAAATTGGTCCAAAAAGCACTTTTTACTTGATCTAAATTGGCATAAAAAGTATAGAATTCACTTTCCAAAATTTCATTCTTCTTACAAAAAGTGTACACATTTTTCAAAGCTTGGTCTTGCTCTAAAAATAGTTCCATGTATTTTTCTAAAATACTGGATTCGTCCCATTGTATTGTTTTTTTCATGGCTGCAGGCATAAGATAAATATTTTTTGTAAAATTACATTTTTGTTTAATATTTAATAAAATAAGTTAAACAAAATTTTGTTAAAAATAGAAATTTAAAAAACAAGACATTTTGTCAGAATTTTATAATTGGTATTGGTTTTGCCTTGCTTTCGACAAACAAAATTAAAGGACTATGACAACAGGAAAAATCAATGTTTCTGTGGAAAATATTTTTCCACTTATCAAAAAATTCTTGTACAGTGATCACGAAATCTTTTTACGTGAATTGGTTTCCAATGCCACCGATGCCACTTTAAAATTAAAGCACTTGGCAAATATCGGAGAAGCCAAAGTGGAAATTGGAGAACCTAGAATTGAAATTAAAATTGATAAAGAAGGTAAAAAAATCCACATCATCGATCAAGGAATAGGGATGACTGCGGAAGAGGTAGAAAAGTACATCAATCAAGTAGCTTTTTCAGGTGCGGAAGAATTTTTAGAAAAGTATAAAGATTCTGCCAAAGATGCAGGAATTATCGGGCATTTTGGTTTAGGATTTTATTCCGCTTTTATGGTGGCCCACCAAGTAGAAATTATCACCAAATCATACAAAGACGAACCAGCAGCTCATTGGATTTGCGATGGTAGTCCGGAGTTCCGTTTAAACACCCATGATAAAAAAGATAGAGGAACAGAAATCATTTTGCATGTGGCAGAAGATTCTGAAGAGTTTTTAGAGGAATTTCGTATTCGTGAATTGTTGAAAAAATACAATAAATTCATGCCGGTTCCAATCAAATTTGGCACCAAAAAAGAGGCTTTGCCAAAACCGGAAGATGCACCGGAAGACTACAAAACCGAATATGTGGAAGTGGATGACATCATCAACAACCCAAATCCAGCTTGGACCAAACAACCTAGTGATTTGAAGGAAGAAGATTATAAAAACTTCTACAGAGAATTGTATCCAATGCAATTCGAAGACCCATTGTTCAACATCCATTTAAATGTAGATTATCCGTTTAACTTAACCGGAATTTTATACTTCCCAAAAATGTCGCAAGACATGCACTTGCAAAAAGACAAAATTCAGTTGTACCAAAACCAGGTATTTGTAACTGATAATGTAGAAGGAATTGTGCCTGAATTTTTAGGAATGTTGCGTGGAGTAATTGATTCACCAGATATTCCATTAAATGTTTCTCGTTCTTATTTGCAAGCCGATGGCAATGTGAAGAAAATTTCCAACTATATTACCCGAAAAGTTGCTGACAAATTAAAATCGCTTTTTAATGAAAATAGAGCAGATTTTGAACAAAAATGGAACGATATCAAAATTGTGTTGGAATACGGAATGCTTTCAGAGCCTAAGTTTTATGAAAAAGCAGGTGAATTTGCCTTGTACCCAACTGTTGATGGCAAATTTTATACTTTGGGGGAATTAAAAGAGGCTATTCAAGACAACCAAACCGATAAAGAAGGAAAATTGGTAGTTTTATATGCATCTGACAAGGAATTACAACACAGCTATATTGATATTGCAAAAGAAAAAGGCTACCAAGTATTGTTGTTAGATAGTCCGATTGTAGCTCATTTGATGCAAAAATTGGAGCAAGACAACGAAAAAATGACTTTTGCTCGTGTAGATGCAGACCATATTGATAAGTTGATTGCCAAAGAAGAACCAGTTATTTCTAAACTTTCTGACGAAGAAAAAGAACAGTTAAAAACATCTTTAGAAACCATTGTTCCAAAAACCAATTACAACATTCAATTGGAGGCAATGGACAGCCAAGCATCTCCATTTATGATTACCCAGCCAGAATTTATGCGAAGAATGAAAGAAATGAGTGCCACCGGTGGAGGTATGTTTGGTATGGGCAACTTCCCGGACATGTATAATTTGGTAGTGAACACCAACTCAGAATTAGCTGGAAAAATTTTACAAGAGTCCGATTCTGCAACCAAAGAAACTTTGATCAAACAAGCATTAGACTTGGCAAAAATTTCGCAAGGTTTGTTAAAAGGCGAAGAATTAACCGCTTTTGTAAAAAGAAGTTTCGAACGATTGTCGTAAAATAACTTCAAATACTTTCATAAAAATCCGCTCCTGAGCGGATTTTTATGTTAATAGATAAATCATTACAAAATGCGAAGCAACTCCTAGCAATACCATCACATGCCAAATCACATGAAAATATGGATTGCTTTTGATGGCATAAAAAATTGCTCCAACGGTAAAGAAAAACCCACCCAATGCCAAAAAGAGCAAAGCTTCTGTAGAAAAAACTAACCAAATAGTTGGAAAATCCCAAACCACCAACCAGCCCATGAGCAAGTAAATAAACAGAGATAACTTTCCCCATTTTCCGGTAAAAAATATCTTTTTAATTACACCAATAGCAGCAATACTCCACACCATCACTAATAATTTCTTACCAACTGCTTCCGGTAATGCCAAAGCACAAACCGGAGTATAAGTGCCTGCAATCAAGATAAAAATTCCGATATGATCTAATATTCGAGCCCGATGTTTTCTGTTGTCTTCCATCTGAAAATGATACCAACCAGAAGCTGCAAACAAAAACAACATTGAGCTTACATATATCACCAAACTTGCACTATTGGTCATATTTTCTAACTTAGGTTGCATCCAAATAAACCAAACAATCAAGGTAAGTGGAATGCCAATCCAATGGGTTAACACATTCCATTGCTCTACCTTTGGGAGTTGTTGCCAACGTTGCATGTTTTTCATTTTTAAGAAAACAAAGGTAGTAGGGTTGTATTGGAAAACCTTATTTTTGCATCATAAATTATACTAATGTCTATCTCCGTAGAAACTCCTGCCTTACTATTTTCAGCCACTTCCTTGATTTTGCTGGCATATACCAATAGGTTTTTAACCATTGCACAAATCATCCGTGGACTCAAAACGAGTTTTGACAAGGAGCAACAAAAATCCATTTTATTGCAAATTCAAAACCTCAACCTCCGCATCAAACTCATCCGATGGATGCAATTATTTGGTGTATTTAGTTTGTTTTTGAGTGTATTGGACATGTTGGTTTTGTTTTTCAATTTGCCTTTGGTAGGATTGTATTTTTTTGCTGGAAGTTTGTTGTGCTTGCTTACTTCGTTAGGAATTTCTTTTTGGGAAATTTCTATTTCCGTAAAAGCATTGCAATTACACTTAAAAGATTTGGAGGACATCGAAACACAAAAAAACGCTTCATAAAACCATCTTATGCGAATAGATATTATTTCTGTAGTTCCGGAATTGTTGCGAAGCCCTTTTGAACATTCTATTTTAAAAAGAGCCATTTCCAAAGGTTTGGTAGAAGTTGAAATCCACAATTTAAGAGACTATGCTACCAACAAACACAAAAATGTAGACGATTACCAATTTGGTGGTGGTGCCGGAATGGTTTTGATGATAGAACCAATCCATCTATGTTTACAAGCGTTACAAGCCAAAAGAACCTATGATGAAGTTATTTTTTTAACTCCGGATGGGGAAACATGGAACCAACCTATGGCCAATCAATTATCCTTACAAAAAAACTTGATTTTGTTGTGTGGCCATTATAAAGGAATTGACCAGAGAGTTCGAGAACATTTGATTACCAAAGAAATTTCTATTGGAGATTTTGTGCTTTCGGGTGGAGAATTGGCTGCTGCTGTTTTGGCAGACAGCATTATTCGATTGGTACCGGGAGTATTGAATGACGAAACTTCTGCTTTAACAGATAGTTTTCAGGATAATTTGTTAGCTCCTCCTGTTTATACCCGACCTGCGGATTATGAAGGATGGAAAGTACCCGATGTTTTATTAAGCGGAAACTTTAAAGAAATTGATGCATGGAGAGAGCAAAAAGCTTGGGAACATACCCAAAACAGAAGACCCGATTTATTGAAATAACATGGAAAAAGAAACCCCTAACAATAGAAAACTATTTATTACCGGATTTATTTATGCAGGCATACCTTATGCCATTATCATAAGTTTGTTTGATTGGTGGGACAAAGGATCGGTGAGTTGGGTAAAAATTTTGGTTAGTTTTTTACTTTTTGGCACTATTATGGGATTTTTAGCTTTGCGACAGAAGAAGAAAAACATCAGTTAACCTAAAACCACTCTTTCAACTCCAATAAATGAAATACTTGAGGGGTTGGATTTTGATGCGGAATTTGAAACTCATTGAAGTAAATGGTATCTAGCCCAAAATTTTGAGCTCCTTCAATATCTGCTTCCAAGCTGTCTCCTATCATGATACTTTCTGGCAAGTTGGCTTTTGCCAATTGTAATGCCGTTTGAAAAATTTGCGGATTTGGCTTTTTTACTCCTGCTGTTTCTGAGTTGGTTACCGTTTTAAAGTAATGTTCCAATCCCGATTGTTGAATTTTCCGATGTTGTACCTCAGCAAACCCATTGGTTATTATATGTAAGTGGTAATTTGGCTGCAAATACTCCAATACTTCTATTGCTCCTTCATACAAATAATTAAAGGTTGGCAAATAAGCTATATAGTCATGGGCAATTTCCATGACTTCATTTTTGGTAATGGAAGTAAAATCTAAAGCATCAAAAACTTCTTTTAACCGATGAAATCGTAAATCCTCTTGAGAGATTTTTTCCTCTCTGTACAATTTCCAATACTTTAAATTAGTTGGAATATAAACTTCTAAAAACTTTGGTAGGTGTAATGGGAGTTTTCGTTCTTCAAATATACTTTCGTAAGCCAAGGCAGAATTTTTTTCAAAAACCCACAACGTATGGTCTAAATCAAAAAACAAATGTTTTTTATGTTTAAACAAAAACTAGCTTTTGAAAAATGTTACAATCCTTTGGCAATTACAGCTTGGTCAATGTGGTAAATCCAATCATCTACATCCGAATCGTTGTATCTAAAAACACCCTCAATCGTTACGTATTGGTCTGTTTTTAGTTTAGGAGTTGCTCCCTTAAATTTTAATCCAGTAATGGTTTCCGGTCCTGCTTTACCACAAAAAAAACATGCTGCAAATACGTTTTTACTTAGTGCATATGTTTTGGTATCCACCGGAACAATAAATCCGGATAGCACTACTTTTTTACCTTGCTTGGCTTTTAAAGTAGAGTTGATGATTGGAAACATCACTCCTTCTTCAAAGTCTGGATGAGGCTTTTTGGTGTATTTGATTATCCCTAACAATTTCCATGAAATGGTATCTGCCTTGGCTCCTGCTTGGTCCAATAAGTTAGCCTCTAACATCATGGCATCCATGCTTACTTTATCGGTAGTGGAAGTCTTTTCAGAGGTATGCACAAAAGCTGCTTGCTCCATTGGTTTTTGCATGGTAGCTACTTTGGAGGCATGTGGTTTAAATTGCCATTCTAAAAGGCCTAACACCACAAAAAATGCGATGAAAAAAATATAAATATTACGCATGTGTTAATGTTTTTGAAATCTGAATTTGATAGGCCTTTATTGCAGGAATACAAGCTGCTAAAAAGCCCACAAAAATAGCAAGAATCCACAACATTCCTTCTTTTTGCCAAAGAATCATGCTTGGATCAAAAACCAATTTGAATTGTTCTTCGGTACTCCACGACAATAGTACCAATGCCAATCTTCCTAGAATTGCACCAAAAAGAATGCCAATGAAAGTTAAAAACCAACTTTCAAGCAACAAACTCCAAAACAATTGCAATGCCCTTGCTCCACTAATTCGCATCAAAGCAAATTCGTATTGTCTTTCTTTTAAATTACTATATAAAGCAATAAAAATACTCAACCCAGATAACACCAACAAAGCATAACTTAAATAAGTAAGTGCCTCCAATCCTATACCAAATAACGAAAACAACCGATTGATTTCTATGGCTGGAGATGCTGCTTGCATTTTAGTGTTTTGTGGGATGATTCTTGGCCAAGTAAGCTTGGCAATTTGGTTTTTCATGGTTAACATAACTGCAGTAATCTCTTGTTGATCTTCTGTTAGTTGCATAGTTTCGTGCTCCATGCCTTCTAGGTGTTCATGCTCTGCATGAATATTCCAAACACTAGAAATGGTACACAAAATCAAATGGTCTATTACTTGTCCGCTTTCTTCTAAAATTCCTACTACTTCGTAAGCATGGTTGTCGTGTACCTCCCCTTCCATGGCATCTCCATGGGTTCCGTAAAAAGTATCTCCTAATTTCAAAGAAAGTTTTTGGGCTACTTGAGCTCCTACCACTACTTCAAAATCTTTTGCAAAAGCTTTCCCTTGTTGCAAATTAGCTTTGTACTTTTTGGCATAATCCCAAGTAGTTCCAACAATTTTAAATCCAACATAATTATCTCCAAAAGCCAAAGGAATGGCTTGTTTTACATGAGGATGCTTCATGTAAGTTTTTGCTTCTGCATACGAAATATTTCCAGTTGGGGCATCTACTTGATATACCGAAGATAAAATTAACTGCAATGGACTTCCGGGAGCTCCTAAAACCAAGTCAATATCTTCTACATTCTTTTGAAATTGGTCTTCAAACTGATGCTGTACCAATACCAATACCGTCATCAAAGCAATCGAACATACCAATAAAATAACACTAAGTAAGGTATTCCATGGTTTGTGCCAAAGGTTTTTCCAAGATAATTTTGCGATCATGACTTAAGAATTTGAAGAAATTTGGTTGGATAAAACTACGGTATCTTTTATGACTTCTTTTAAACGTTGGTCATGCGATACTACTACTAAGGAAGCTCCGTAAGCAACAGACAACTCTTGTAATAATGCAATTACAGACTGGGCATGATGATCATCTAAACTCGATGTTGGCTCATCAGCCAATAATAATTTAGGTTCGTTAATCAATGCTCGAGCAATCGATAATCGTTGCTGTTGACCAACACTTAACTGATAGGTTGCTTTATTTTGTTGAGAGGCAATCCCTAATTTTTCTAAAAGTTCTTTTGCTTTTTGTACGTTTTTTTGTTGAGTTGCCAACCAATTTGCCATCAATACATTGTCTAAAACACTCAACGATTGGATAAAATGATTTTGTTGCAATACCAATCCGATGTTTTTACCTCTAAATTCATCTAATTTTCTACCTCCTAAAGATGCTACATTGGTTTGGTTGACCCAAATTTCACCATCGGTTGGTTGCAAAATACCAGCTAGTAAATGCAATAAAGTTGTTTTTCCAACTCCAGAGGGACCAGAAATTAAAAAGCTATTTGCTGCTTGTACTTGTATGTCTGGAAAATGAAAATGATTGCCTTGTGGATAAGTAAAGCGTAAATTTTTGGTTTCTAAAAGAGTCATGGTTTCCATAATGGTCAAAAATACAAGGTTCGAGACAAAATAAATCGAAAATGGAACATAAAATTTGAGAAAAGTAAAGCCAAAATATTCTTAATGAAATTGTCTGCAATTGTAAACTTAAAAAAATAACCCTATTCTATTTACGATTTTAGCAAAATTGACAACACAAAAACACCAAATCGAAAATTCAAACGTTTTCGCTTAGTAAAGTTTTCAAAATTAGGAGATTAAAAACTATCTTTGCAAACCCAAAAATAACACTTTGTTATTTTTTGAGATTTTCCTCAAATAGCACAAAAATAGACGCACAAACAATGAAGACTACTATTATGTACACCTTAACGGATGAGGCTCCTATGTTGGCAACCCATTCGTTTTTACCAATGATTCAAAAAATTGTTTCTCCTGCAAATATCCATTTTGAATTAAAAGATATTTCTTTAGCAGGTAGAATCTTAGCAAACTTTAAAGAATATCTTACTCCAGAACAGCAAGTTGCTGACGATTTACAATTGTTAGGGCAACTAGCTACAAAACCAGAAGCTAACATCATCAAACTACCAAATATTTCTGCTTCTGTTCCGCAATTAAAAGGAGCTATCACTGAATTACAATCTAAAGGATATGCCATTCCAAATTACCCGGAAGACCCTCAAAACGACCAGGAAAAAGCTATCAAAGCCCTATATGCAAAAGTATTAGGATCTGCGGTAAACCCAGTGTTGCGGGAAGGAAACTCCGACAGAAGGGCTCCGAAGGCAGTAAAGAGCTATGCCAAGAAAAATCCACATAGTATGGGTGCTTGGAATAAAGACTCTAAAACCCATGTAGCAAGTATGAGCGATGGAGATTTTTATGGTAGTGAACAATCGGTAACCATTGCAAATGATAATAAGTTTAAAATTGTTTGGAGTGATGCCAATGGAAATGAAAAAATATTGAAAGATTTTGCTCCATTAAAAGCAGGAGAGATTATTGATTCAGCGGTTTTGAGTTTAACAAAGCTAAAAGCTTTTATCGCAGATGCAAAAGAAGATACCAAAAAACAAAATATTTTGTTTTCGGTGCATTTAAAAGCAACCATGATGAAAGTTTCTGACCCTATTATTTTTGGTGCTATTGTGGAGGTTTTCTTTAAAGAGGTTTTCGAAAAATACCAAACCGAATTAGATGCTTTAGGAGTTTCCAGCACCAATGGATTGGGAGATGTGTATGCCAAAATTCAAGGTCACCCAAAACAAGCAGAAATTGAACAAGCTTTAGCAGATGCCATGGAACAAGGTCCGGCTTTGGCTATGGTAAATTCTGACAAAGGAATTACCAATTTACATGTGCCTTCGGATGTGATTGTAGATGCTTCGATGCCAGCTATGATTCGTACTTCCGGACAAATGTGGAACAAAGAAGGCAAAGCACAAGATACCAAAGCAATTATACCAGACAGAAGTTATGCTGGAATTTACTCCGCAGTAATTGATTTCTGCAAAGCAAATGGTGCGCTAGACCCAACTACCATGGGAAGTGTACCGAACGTAGGTTTGATGGCCCAAAAAGCAGAAGAATATGGCTCCCACGACAAAACTTTTCCAATTGCTGAAGATGGTGTAGTAAAAGTAATAGCTGAAGATGGAACCGTTTGGATGGAACAAAAAGTAGCTGTTGGTGATATTTTCAGAATGTGTCAGACCAAAGATGCTCCTATCAAGGATTGGGTTAAATTAGCAGTTAACAGAGCCAGATTGTCGCAAACTCCAGCTGTTTTTTGGTTAGATAACCAAAGAGCACACGACAGAGAATTGATTGAAAAAGTGAATACCTACTTAGCTGAACACGATACCAACGGATTAGATCTTCGTATTCTAAATCCAGTGGCAGCATGCGAATTCACCTTACAAAGAATTGTTAAGGGACTAGATACCATTTCGGTAACCGGAAACGTACTGCGTGACTACCTAACCGATTTATTCCCAATTTTAGAAGTGGGTACTTCTGCAAAAATGCTTTCGATTGTACCTTTAATGAATGGCGGAGGTTTGTTTGAAACCGGTGCTGGTGGAACTGCTCCAAAACACATCGAACAATTTTTAGAAGAAGGCTACTTGCGTTGGGATTCTTTAGGTGAATTTTTAGCTTTGGGAGTTTCTTTAGAACATTTAGGGCAAACCCAAAACAATGCACAAGCTTTAGTTTTGTCAGAAACTTTAGACCAAGCTATTGAAAAATTCTTAGATAATGACAAATCTCCTGCCCGTAAAATTGGACAAATTGATAACCGTGGTTCCCACTTTTACTTAGGTTTGTATTGGATACAAGCTTTGGCAAACCAAACCCAAGATGTGGCAATGCAACAAAAATTTGCACCAATTGCCAAAGAATTAACCGACAATGAAAATACCATTGTGCTGGAGTTAATTGCAGCTCAAGGCAGTAGACAAGACATTGGTGGATATTTTAAACCAGCAAATGAAAAAGTATTTGCAGCCATGCAACCTAGCAAAACTTTTAAAGCTATTCTTGCTCAAATTTAATTGATTGAAACTACCTTTATAAACTCCCATTGGCTTTGCTTTTGGGAGTTTTTTATTGTCTGTATTTGACAAATTAAAAAAACGTTAAACCCTTATTTGTTTAACAAGCTTACAATATCTTTGAACAAATATTAATTTTATGCGTAATCTCCTATTTTTCCTGCTAAGTGCTTCTTTTTTATGGAGTCAAGAAAGAGTCACCATTAGCGGAACCGTAACTGCCAAGAATACCAAAGAAACTTTGTTCGGGGTAAATGTTGTGATAAGCAATTTAAAAATTGGTGCAACTACCAACGAATATGGCTATTATGTATTCAATGCTCCCAAAGGCAAGCATACCATTACTGTAAGTTATCTGGGTTTTAAAACTTTGGAACAAACCATTGAAGTTTCTCAAAATACTCGTTTGAACTTTTCTTTAGAAGAAGAAGACCAACTATTGCAAGAAGTGGTGGTAACTGATCGCAAAAACAAAGCAGAGATTCAAAAGCCAGAGATGAGTGTAAACAAACTCTCTATGCAAGAAGTAAAGCGTTTGCCTGTATTATTGGGAGAAGTAGACATTTTAAAAACCATTTTAAATTTACCGGGAGTTACCAATGCAGGAGAAGGACAATCGGGTTTTAATGTGCGTGGTGGTGGAGCAGACCAAAATTTAGTTTTGTTAGATGAAGCTACTATTTATAATTCTTCGCACTTATTTGGTTTATTTTCTGTATTTAATGGAGATGCCGTAAAAGATTTAAAATTATACAAAGGAGGAATCCCTGCAAAATATGGTGGAAGACTGTCATCCGTGTTAGACATCTACCAAAAAGATGGAAACAAGCAAAAGTTTGAAATGAACGGTGGAATTGGAGTAATTTCAAGCAGACTGTTGGCAGAAGGTCCTGTGGTAAAAGACAAAAGTTCGTTTTTAATTGCTGGTCGTGGTACCTATGCCCACCTCTTTTTAAAATTTACGGACATCAACAATACCGCTTATTTTTATGATTTGAATACCAAATGGAATTACGAAATCAACCAAAACAACACCTTGTATTTATCGGGTTATTTTGGTAGAGATGTTTTTCGTTTAAGTGATAGAATCGTAAATACCTACGGAAATGCCACCTTAAATTTACGATGGAACCACCTTTTTTCTGATAAATTATTTTCCAATTTATCTTTGATTTATAGCGATTATGACTACGGATTACAGCTAGGATTTATTGGTTTTGACTGGCAAAGTGGTATCTTAAACTATCAATTAAAATACGACTTAAAACAATATATTTCCGAAAACATCAAATTGAGTTACGGAGCCAATATGTTGTATTACGACTTCAATCCAGGTAGAATTGTTCCGTTAGATGCCTCTTCTTCTATCAACCAATCGCAACTAGAGAAAAAATTTGCTTTTGAACCAGCGGTTTATTTTGATGTAGAACAAAAACTTTCGGAAAAATGGAGTGTACAATACGGATTGCGATACAGCCAGTTTTACCGATTGGGTACTGAAAACATCTTTACCTATGCCAACAACCAACCGGTTATTTTTAATCCGGAAATTCAGATTTACGAAAAAGCACCTATTATTGGCTCTACCTTTTACGAGAGCAACCAAAAAATTTCTGCATTTGATAATTTAGAACCTCGATTTGCGGTTTCTTATGCTTGGAACGACAACCAATCGGTAAAAGCATGCTACAACCGCATGACACAATATTTACACTTAATTTCCAACACCCAATCTCCTACGCCATTGGATGTGTGGACACCAAGTGGCCCTTATTTGAAACCGCAACGATTAGACCAATATGCAGTTGGGTATTTTCAAAATTTAAAAGACGATCAATACACTTTAGAAGTAGAATCTTTCTATAAAAGAATTTACGATCGTGTAGATTATATTGATGGTGCAGATTTGGTTGCCAACAATGCCATTGAACAAGTAGTTTTAAATGGTGAAGGAAGGGCTTATGGATTGGAGTTTTTATTGCGAAAAAATACCGGAAAATGGAATGGTTGGCTGGCATATACCCTTTCAAGATCAGAACAACGAACACCCGGAAGAACCCCAATGGAAACCGGAATTAACAATGGTGCATGGTATCGGGCAAACTGGGATAAACTGCACAATATTAGTGTAACTGCCAACTACGATTTGAATAAAAAATGGCGATTTGGAGCAGTGTTTGCTTTACAATCCGGACAGCCTATCACCTTACCTAACGGCAGCTATGAATACCAAGGCATTACTGTTCCAACGTATGGCTTAAGAAATCAGAATAGTTTACCAACGTTTCATCGTTTAGACATTTCTGCCAATTACACCCCAAAACCTGACAAAAAACAAGGATGGCAAGGAGAATGGGTATTTGGTATTTACAACGTGTACAATCGAATGAATGCCGCTTCTTTAACTTTCCGTCAAAACCAAGACAGCGGGCAAAATGAAGCAGTTCGATTGTCTATTTTCGGAATTGTTCCAAGCGTTACTTACAACTTTAAATTTTAAGCACATGAAAACACTGTATAAATTCTTTTTATTTATTAGCATATTCCATTTTGTTTCCTGCGAAGAGGTTATTGATATTGAACTAGATACTGCAGCTCCTCGTTTGGTAGTAGATGCTTCTTTGGAATGGGCCATAGTAACCGATGTTTCTACACAAACCATCTATTTATCTACCACTGCAGCTTTTTTTGCTGATGCCTATCCAAAAGTAAGT
>CAZAHJ010000002.1:0-88701 GCA_964485115.1 uncultured Flavobacterium sp. | reverse complement strand
TTGGTTTCGATATCAATTTTATCAGAAATTACATCATATAAATTGAATACATCTTGTAATTGGTAGGTAGAATTTCCGCCTTCAAATTTGTCAACAAACATTTCAAAGTAAGTATACAATGCTTTTCCGTTAGTGGTGTTTTCTAAGTCGGTTTTAACCGCTTTTTCTAACAAACCATAAATTTCATCCTTGCTTCCTACACCATTTTCAAATAAGTACATTGCTTTTCTAGAAAACACACCAGAAATTTTATCAGGAAAATGTTTTTGGTATTCTTCAATCAATTCCATCAAGTCTCTCACATGCTTTTCTTTGGTGGCAGCATCTGGAGCATTTTCAGCCAAATTGTTTAGGATTTTTTCTCCATTAGTATAAATAGCTTGGTGAAAACCAGGACATGATTTGCGAGCATCTCTCCAAATTGGTTCTGCATCTTTGATGTTATTAGCTTTTACATATTCATTAAATAATGATAGTTTGGTTGCACATTCTGCATCCTGAGCTAGAGACACTTGCACACTTGCAGCAATCATAACGGCATAAATAAGTAGCTTTTTCATGTTTTGTATTTTGAATAGTTAATTAATCGTATTTACGTTTTACAAACCAACGGTCGTTAAAGGAAATACTTAGCAAAAGATTGAAATAATTTTCTTCAACTAAATTGGCTTTGGTGGTTCCTCTTTTCCCAAATTCAAATCCTATATTGATATTGGAGATAGAGTAACCGATTGGTAGTCCAAATCCAAAAGTTATGCCAGAATCTCGAATTGATTCGTTCTCAATTACCAAGCCGGTGTTTTCAAACCTAAATCCGGCACGATAAGTGACTCTGCTCCAGTAGCTTGAAAACGAATTGTATTTTGGAATATATTGTCCACCCAAACTAAATCTTTGCGCATTTTCGTAATTTACTTGTAGTGAAGAGGCATATCTGTTACCGAAATTACTCATTTGTTGAGAGGCATATTCTACACCAACAAACCATTTTTTGTCTTTTCCAATACCTCCACCAATTTGGAAAGAAGCTGGTAAATTGAGTTTACCAGTTCCTAAATTGGTAACTTGAGCTTCATCTACCGGAAATTCACCGGAACTAGTAATCAATACTAAATTAATTGAACGTGTGTTGTTTAAATTAAATGTTCCATTCGTACTAAAAGTGCTGTGCGCTTGAACAAAGTAATTTTTTGCTAATTTTTTGTGATAGGTTAACCCGAAATTGGTGCCAAAACCATTCACGTTTGTTTCGTTTTCTTCACGTGTACCGTATTGTACTCCATTGGTTGCAGCAATGGTAAAACTATTGATGTTTCCAAAGAAATATTGAATTTCTGCACCAAAATGAAAGTTTTCAGCAATTTTGTAGGATGCTCCAAAAAAAGCTTTGTTCACGCCACCTGAACCTTCAAAACTAGTGCTTGTCCCATTGGTTTCTTCGGTTAAATTTACTACCCGGTATCCAACACTAGAATAGGGCATTAACCCCAAACCAAAGCCCAATTTTTTTCCGGTTGGAATAGCGATGGCTAAATAATCTAAAGTGGTTCTGCGAGCGGGTGCACTAGAAGTTGAAGTTTTAAGTTCATTAAAATTTTGGGTAGCACCTAAAGTATAGGTGCTAAATTTAAGAGTGCTGTAAGTAGCCGGATTGGCTAAATTCACATGGATAGAATCAAAGTGAGCATTGAGTCCTCCCATCATTCGATTTTCTACAGAGCCTTGAAATTTTTGGTGTCCTAATCCATAAAAAGAATACGGAGAAGAAGTGCCCTCTTGGGCTAAGATGTTATAAGAAACAAGTAGCAAAAACACTACTTTAAAAGCTTTGATCATTCGATATTTGGTATAAGTATAAATGGTACAAACTCTCTAATAAGAAATTTGAATTGGCAAATATGGCACTTTTTAATTTTTTAGCAAAAAAAACCGCATCTCCTCCCGTTAAAATTATGGTAAAATTACCGTAAACTTTCTGAATCCTATCTACATAACTTTCAATTTCGCTACATATTGCATTAGTTACTCCAATATGCATGGATTGTTCGGTGGTTTTTCCAAAAACACTTTTTGAAAATTTAGGGGATAGTAAAGGAAGTTTGGCTGTTTTTTCGTGCATCATTTGGTAACGCATTTGCATACCGGGTGCAATGGCTCCACCATGGTAATTACGTTCAGCATCAACAAAATCAAAAGTAATACATGTTCCCATGTCAATTACCAATACAGCTTGTTCAGGATAACTTAATACTGCACCCGATGCCAATACCATTCGGTCTAATCCAAGGGATTCTGGGGTTTGGTACAAGTTGGTAAACGGAAATTTTTGATCTCTTTTAAGCCAATAGGTTTCATTATTCTTTGTAAACCATTCAATTTCTGGCTCGTTTTTAGAAACATGACTTCCTACCCAAATAGATATTTTGTCATGTTTCTTAGAAATTTCTGAAACTATTTTTGGAATATCTTTGATGTAACACTGCCATTGCTCTAAAAGACTATTTTGATGAAAAACAGCAAGTTTCGCTCTGGTATTTCCTATGTCGATAACAGCAATCAAAATATTGTATTAAAGTTACCACAAAGATAACTAAGATTTTTTTGGTAAAACTTTTGGTAAGCTCAAAAAAGCTTTTATATTTGCACCCGCAATAGCAACGGTACCTTAGCTCAGTTGGTAGAGCAACGGACTGAAAATCCGTGTGTCCCTGGTTCGATTCCTGGAGGTACCACTTAAACCCTTGATAATCTAATGATTTTCAAGGGTTTTTGATTTTAGACCGGTTTTAATTGTTTGATTTAACTTGTGAAATTTTTTACCATTCGTTTACACGATAAGCATCTAATTTTAAGAAGATAAAGAGTAAAATGGTAAAAGCCCACATGCTCGAACCTCCGTAAGAAAAGTATGGTAAAGGCACTCCAATGGTAGGAAATAGCTTGATTAGCATAGAAATATTTACCATAAAGTGAAACGAAAGGATACATGCAACTCCATAGCCATATACTTTGCTGAATGGATTTTTTTGTCGGTTTGACAATTGGATAAGTCGTAAAATTAATCCTAAAAATAAAAGTATAACAATGGTTGAACCAACAAACCCCCATTCTTCTCCAACTGTAGTAAAAATATAATCGGTTTGTTGCTCCGGTACAAAACCTCCTTTAGTTTGGGTGCCTTCTAAGTAACCTTTACCAAAAAGCCCACCAGAACCAATGGCTATCATCGATTGGTTGAGATTATAACCCTCTCGTTTAACGTTGATGTTTTTGTCAAATAACACTTTGATACGATCTTGTTGGTGGGGTTCTAGTACGTTGTCAAAAACATAATCAACTGAATAGGTGTAAATGGTAATAATACTAAAAATAATTACATAAACAATGGGTTGTCTTAAAGCCCTTTTAGCATTAAAAAAGGAATAAACCATTATTAATAAAATTGGAATGATTATGTAAGATGGAGGATAAAATAAGCCAAATAAGAATAAAAAGATGGCACCAAATCCAGTTACGATATACCAATGAGGTAATCCAAATCGATACATTAAAAACACCAACGACATAAATACCATAGCACTACCTGCATCAGGTTGCAATAATATTAGTAAGGTAGGAACCCCAATAATCATTAAAGCTTTTATTTGATAGGAAAAATATTCTAACTTAGTTTGTGAATCACTTAAGAATTTTGCTAAAAGCAAAAGGGTAGTGGTTTTTACAAATTCACTGGGTTGTAAACTTAAAGGACCAAACTGATACCAATTTGTTTGCCCCTTGATGGTTTTTCCAAATACGAATAAGCCAAGAAGCATAAAAATTCCTATAATATAAAAGATGATGGCATAATTCTCATAAATTTTTGCACTAAATGATAGTAAGGTAAGGATAATTACAAATGATAAGAGTATAAAAATGAGCTGTTTACCATATTCTAAACTAAAATCAAAAACGGTGGTATCTACTACCGTGGTGGAGTATAAGTTAAGCCATCCAATAATTAGCAAACCAAAATAGATTAAAATGGTAATCCAATCAATAGAATTGGTTATTTTTTGATCTCTCATGGTAAATTTGATTTTACGGAATCATAAATTCTTTGTTGAAACTTTTGAATAGAATCAAAAGGGACGTTATGGCTCCTTGCAATGCTATCATACACTTTTCGAGGATATAATTTGGCATATTCTCCTAATAAACTTTTCTGTAAAACTCTGTCTTCTAAATCCTTTCGTGTGATTTTGTTCAACAAGTATTTTTCCACCATACAAGTGGCAATTGGACCTGCTACAGTTGCTCCAAACCCTCCATTTTCTATAAAAACTGCAATTGCAATCTTTGGGTTTTCAATAGGAGCAAATGCTACAAAAATCGAGTGGTCTTTTAATTTCACTCTTTTGCCTCCAATTTTTTTATAGTTTTCAGCAGTACCAGTTTTACCTGCAATTAGCACTTCTTTTGATTGAAGTCTGCCTGCAGTTCCATAATTATACACATCCCATAAACCTTTTTTTACTGGTTTAAAATACTTTTTATCTATGGTGGTTATTTTTTTCTCTCTAAAGTTTTTCTCAATTGCTTTGCCTTCAATTTTTTTAACTATATGAGGGACATAATAAAATCCTTCGTTGGCAACAGCGGCCATCATATTACACAATTGAATAGGAGTCATTAAAACTTCGCCTTGCCCTATGGCATTTGAGCGAATAGTTGCACCTGTCCAAGATTTATTATATACTTTATCATATAAATTAGAGGCTGGAATATTGCCTTTTTTTCCAATAGGCATATCAATTCCAATAAATTGTCCCAAACCAAAACTAAGTAAGTGTCGTTTCCAATTTTCTACATTTTTGGCTTGTTGGTTGTTTTTGTCTACGATATTGCAATAAGTTCTTCCGAAGTAAGTATTACATGATTTATAAATAGCAGCATTTAAACTAAAGGTTCCAACATCATGACATTTTTGAAATTTTCTACCAAAACTTGCACCATTTCTACAACTAAATGCTGTAGAAGTGTCAATAATTTTTTCTTGCAATCCAATCAAGCCGGTAAGAATTTTAAATGGTGACCCAGGAGGATATTGAGCTAGCAAGCCTCTGTCAAATAAAGGTTGCGCAATAGAGTCGTTATATAGTTTTGTGTAGTTTTTTGAACGTTTTCTTCCAACTAATAAACTTGGGTCGTAAGATGGTGCAGAAACTAAAGCTAGAATTTCACCACTTGCAGGTTCAATAGCTACGATACCACCCCATTTGTTTTCCATTAACTTTTCGCCATATTCCTGTAAATCCATATCAATTGACAAATTAATATCCCTGCCCTGCACCGGGAGTGTGTCAAATATACCATCTTTATATGGACCAATTTCTCTGTTAAACTTGTCTCTTTGAATAAACCTAACGCCTTTTTTACCTCTAAGAACTTCTTCATATTGTTCCTCCACTCCCTGTTTGCCTATCAAGTCACCTAGTTTGTAATACTTGTTTTCATCAATAATTTTTTGGTTTACTTGAGTGATAAAGCCAAAAACATTTCCACTAGTATTAACATGATATCTTCTTAAATACCTTTTTTGGACATAAAACCCGGGAAATTTTCTTAATTTTTCGTTGAATCGTGAAAAGTCGTCACTACTTAATTGTGATAAAAATACCGAAGGGAGTCTTCTTTCATAGGTAATTGCTTTTTGTAATTGTTGGTCAAAAAAGGATTTGGTTACTCCTACCAATGTGCAAAATTCTAACGTATCTAATTCTTTAACCTCATTAGGTACTATCATTAAATCATAAGAAGCTTGATTGGATACTAAAAGCCTGCCTTTTCTATCATATATATATCCTCTTTCTGGATATTCATATTTGATTTTAATGGCATTGTTTTGCGCCATTAATTTGTAATCGTCGTCTAATATTTGCAGATAAAACAGTCTGGATAAAATAGCTAGGGTTACTAAAACAACCAAACCTGGCAAAAAGAGTTTTCTCATTTTTTAGTGGGCTTCATCAATTGAATAAATCCTATGCAAATTACAAAAGTAAAGAGACTACTCCAAAGTGTTCTAGCTAAAATGGAAAAGACCAAAGTAAAAGAGAATATCTCTAATAAAAACATGCATAAATGATGCGTTGCAATTCCAAGTAATAAATAAGAAAAAAGCTCACTATTGATTTTTTCAAAAAATTTAACCGACTGGTATTGGTAGTTTAAGCCAAATGAAAACTTTAAATAGTTTTCTCTCATCCAAGCTAACAACACACTTGATCCAGCATGTATTCCGCCAGTGTTTAAAAAAACATCTAAAGTAAGCCCTAGTAAAAAAGAGGTAATTAAAAGGAAATTTTTACTTGAGCCAATTGGAAAAAGCAACATAAACAATACGTATGGGTATGGATTAATATATCCAAATAAATTAATTTTACTGAAGATAAGAACCTGCAGTAACCAAAAAAAGATAAACCTAAAAATTTGAATTAAATTATCTTGTGTCATTTTAGGATAGATTCTTTTTGTAAGTTTTCAATTTCTTGTTTGTGGTAATTTTTAATTACATAAACGTAGCCTAAATTAGTCATGTCGTTAAATAAACGAACATCTACGGTATAGTAGTTGGTTTTGTTATCTGTGTAAATTTTGTCAATTGCCCCTATAGGAATACCTTCTGGAAAATACAACGATTGAGAAGTAACGATGGTATCACCTTTTTTTACGGTAGCCAATCTAGGCAAGTCGGTAATTTGAACATAACCAGTATTTTTACCATTCCATGAAATAATACCGAAATGATTGGAGTGTTTTACTTTAGAATTGATTTGATTTTTGGTATTTAAAATACTTACCACAGTTGCATAGTTATCGGATGTTTTTTCTACCACTCCAATTATTCCTTGATGGTTAATTACTCCCATTTCAGGTTCAACTCCAATTTTTTTACCTGCATTTAATGTAAGGATGTTATTAAAATTATTGTAACTATTTTGAATTACTTTACAACGAGAAACTTCATACATTTGATCGTTCCATTTTTTTTTGGTGTTTTGAATCAATGAATCTGTTTGATTAAAAAGTAAGCTTTTTAAACGATCATTTTCTCTTGCTAATGCTTCGTTTTCGGATTTCAATAAAAAATATTCATTTACAGAATTTACTTTTTCGTATACCCCACCACTAAATTTATTGGCAGAATTAATAACAGAACTTCGATGGTACGAATGGTTTTGAATGGTTAGTATCAATGCCAAAGTAAAAAGCAACAAAAACAGCACTTTGGTGCTGTTTTTAAAAATGTAAATAATAATTTGTTGCATAGGATTAAGCCATTCTTAAATGCTATTATTTGAACAATACGCTTTTATATTTATTCAAATTTTTTAATGCCATGCCAGTACCTCTTACTACTGCTCTTAAAGGATCATCTGCAATGAAAACAGGTAAATCTGTTTTTAACGAAATTCTTTTATCTAAGCCCCGTAACATGGAACCGCCACCAGCCAAATAAATTCCAGAATTTAAAATGTCTGCTGAAAGTTCAGGAGGAGTTTGAGATAAAGTTTCCATAATAGCATCTTCAATTCGCTGTACCGATTTATCTAAAGCTTTGGCAATTTCACGATATGAAATTTCTACTTGTTTTGGCTTTCCGGTAAGTAAATCTCTTCCTTGAACAGACATATCTGTAGGAGGGGCATCTAAATTTTCAAAAGCAGCACCAATTTCAATTTTAATTCTTTCTGCAGTGGTTTCACCAACATACAAATTGTGTTGGGTGCGCATATAATAAATAATGTCGTTAGTAAAAACATCTCCAGCAATTTTTACTGATTTATCACAAACAATTCCACCAAGTGCTATTACGGCAATTTCTGTAGTACCTCCACCAATATCTACAATCATATTTCCTTGTGGTTGCATAATATCAACCCCAATTCCTATTGCTGCAGCCATTGGTTCGTGTATTAAATAAACTTCTTTACCATTTACTCTTTCGCAAGATTCTTTTACTGCACGCATTTCTACTTCAGTAATTCCAGAAGGTATACAAACTACCATTCGTAATGCAGGAGTGAATAACTTCTTTTTTAAAGCAGGAATACTCTTGATAAACAAATTAATCATCTTTTCAGAAGCATCAAAATCTGCAATCACACCATCTTTCAATGGTCTAATGGTTTTGATATTTTCATGGGTTTTACCTTGCATCAAGTTTGCCTCCTTACCAACAGCAATAATTTTTCCGGTAACTCGATCTCTAGCAACAATGGACGGGCTATCTATAACTACCTTATCGTTGTGGATGATTAGAGTATTTGCAGTACCAAGATCGATGGCAATATCCTCGATCATAAAGTCAAAAAATCCCATAATTTTCTAAGGGTTTGTATTTAAAATATGATTAACATGCAAATTTATAAAAAATTAATGTTTGAAATGACGGTTTCCAGTAAATACCATCGAAATTTTATTTTCATTACAATAATCAATACTTAATTGATCTTTAATAGAGCCACCAGGTTGGATTACTGATGTAATTCCTGCTAAGTGAGCAATTTCTACACAGTCTGGAAATGGAAAAAAAGCATCGCTAGCCATAACTGAACCTTTCAAGTCGAATCCAAAATTTTGTGCTTTTTCAATAGCTTGTTTTAAAGCGTCCACCCTAGAAGTTTGCCCAGTACCTGATGCGATTAACATTTGATTTTTAACCAATACAATGGTATTTGACTTGGTGTTTTTACAAATTTTTGAAGCAAACAACAAATCTTCTATTTCTATAGCTGAAGGAGCTAATGTAGTTGCCACTTTTAAATCAGCTGAGGTATCGGTTTTTTGATTACGGTCTTGAACCAAAACTCCATTCAAGCAACTCCGAATTTGTTCGGTATAAACTTCCCAGCTTTTTAATTGTAATAGGATACGGTTTTTTTTCTCATGCAATATTTCCAAGGCATCTATATCAAAGTTAGGAGCAATGACTATTTCGCAAAACAAAGAATTTATTTCTAAAGCAGTTGCTTTATCTATTTTTTGGTTGGCAATTAAAACGCCACCAAAAGCTGAAATTGGGTCTCCTTCCAAAGCTGCTTTGTATGCTTCTACCATAGTAGTTTTTGTTGCAACACCACAAGCATTATTGTGTTTTAAAATGGCAAAAGTTGGTTGGTTGTTTTGAAACTCTAGCATTAACTGAACTGCTGCATCCACATCTAACAAATTATTATAGGAAAGTTCTTTCCCATGAAATTTATGAAACATCGCATCAAAATTCCCGAAAAAACTTCCGCTTTGGTGTGGATTTTCCCCATAACGCAAACTCATTTTTTGGTCTGAGCTAACTTTTAAATAATCTTGGTTAGTATCAAAATATTGGTTAATGGTACTATCATAGTGAGAAGAAATATGAAAAGCCTCTTTTGCAAATTGCTTGCGTTGTTCCAAAGTGGTATTTCCATCGTTTTCTGAAATCAATTGATAAAACGACTCGTATTGCCCGATATGCGAAACAATTACCGTATCCTGAAAGTTTTTGGCAGCAGCTCTGATCAAAGAAATACCGCCAATATCAATTTTTTCAATTATCTCTTGTTCTGATGCACCACTAGCTACCGTTTTTTCAAATGGATACAAATCTACCATTACCAAGTCGATGCTCGGTATTTGGTGCTCTTGCATTTCTTTTTGGTCAGATTCGTTATTTCTTCTGTATAAAATTCCACCAAAAACTTTTGGATGCAGTGTTTTTACTCTACCACCCAAAATTGACGGATAACCCGTAACATCTTCCACAGCAACCACCGGAATGTTTAAATTTTTTAAAAAAGTTTCGGTACCACCAGTAGAGTAAATAGTCACACCTTGTTCATGTAATTTTTTTGCAATTGGCTCTAATCCAGTTTTTTCGAAAACAGAAATTAAAGCAGTTTTGATTTTTTTAGTTATGTTCATGAGGTTGTTTTTTGAAAGGTGCAAAATTAGAAATACAATTTCGGATACTCAAGGTATTATTAAAATAAATCGAAAAGTTTTTGGTGTTTTATATTTTCGATAATTTCTTTCAATTTTGTAACAATTACCCCAATTGAAGCACTAACATACAAAGCTTTTATTATATGCTGCTTTATTTCCGACTATTAAGCGAAAGTTTTCGATTTGCTATCAATTCTCTTTGGAACAACAAACTCCGAACTTTTTTATCGTTATTAGGTGTAACGGTTGGTATTTTTTCTATTATAGCAGTGCTTACCGCGGTGGATTCTTTAGATCGAAAAATAAAGGCTGATTTAGAGGGTTTGGATAAGAATACTATGTACATTTTACGTTTTAGTTTTGGTCCAACCGAGATTCCGCAATGGAAAAAAGAGCAATTTCCGAATGTGAAGTATGAAGAATATGAAATGTTAGAAAAAAGCGTTTCCAGAATTGATAAAATTGCTTTTAACTTATTTACAAGACCCGAAAATATTAAATTTGAATCTAACGAGGTAAGTGCCGTTAGAATTACCCCAACTACCTCTGGTTTTGAATTTATTGATGGGGTTAAAATAGGAAATGGGAGATTTTTTAATGAGTCGGAATCAAATTCTGGGGTTCTAGTTGTAGTGTTAGGATATGAAGTTGCTAAAACTTTATTTAATCTTCCAGAAAAAGCGATTGGACAAAAAGTCCGTTTATATGGTCAGAAATTCACTGTAATTGGAGTAACAGAGAAGCAAGGATTTTCCACTTTTGGAGATAGTAGAGACAATGCTGCTTTTATTCCAATGAATTATATAAGGAGAAAGTATGGTGAAAACAGCGATATGCTAACTCCTGCAATTTTAGTAAAACCACTTAAAGGTACAGATATAGAGGAATTAAAAGCTGAGATCACACAAAAATTAAGAACCTACAGAGGTTTAAAGTTTGGTGAAATTGATAACTTTTTTATCAATGTATTATCGGGTTTCACCGATTTTATTGACAATATCATAGGACAGTTAAATATTGTAGGCTGGTCTATTGCCTTTTTTTCATTATTAGTTGGAGGTTTTGGAATTGCAAACATTATGTTTGTTTCGGTAAAAGAGCGAACTAACTTAATTGGGATTCAAAAATCATTAGGAGCTAAAAACCGATTTATCTTGTTTCAGTTTTTGTTTGAAGCTGTGATTTTAGCATTGTTTGGTGGAATTATCGGATTGTTTTTAGTAGCTTTATTGGCATGGATACTAACTGCTGCTTTAGATTTTGAATTTATTTTAGGATTCAAAAATATTTTGATTGGAACTTTGGTTTCAGCTTTTATTGGATTGCTTTCTGGTGTAATTCCTGCATTTTTTGCTTCACGTTTAGATCCTGTAGAAGCCATTAGAACAGGCATGTAATTTTGATTTTACGAAAAACTCGACTCATTTTTATGAATAATTCCTTTAATAGTCTTCATATCTTTTTCATTCATTTTTGTTATTTAACGTAAATCAAGTTATTTTATTAAAATAATTTTTAACTAAATTATTAGAATTGATTTTAATAAAAAAACCCCGACTGATAAGGTCAGGATTTTATGTTTCAAATGATTTATTAAATATTGTATTTCAACACAAAAGTGATAAATCGAGGCAAGATAATGGTTTCATTAGCACTAAATCCGTTTACGTTAAAGGAGTTATTCAATCTAGCTCCAGTATTTAATAAGTTATTAGCTTGAATACGATATTCTAATTTTGCATCTTTTTTTAAGTAATTGATACTTGCTGTCAAAATTTCAAAATTGTTGGCAATACCGGTACTTGAATTTTTGAATCGGTTAAAGGAATAATCACAGTTAATGTTTAACCCATCTAAGAAATAATAGTTAACTCTTATGTTAGGGGTTTGGGTAGTAAAGGTATTGTTTGCTTGTTCTGATAAATTAATTCTGTAACCTAAATCTACATTAGGAAGTTTTTTAAATTGGGTTCCAAATGAAATATTATAGGAATGATTAATGTTTTCAATTCCTTGAATAAATTCTTGCACATTGCCAGCAATTTGTCTTCTATTCAATACAAAGCTTCTGTTCCAACCGGCATTTATTCCTCCGGATACTTTATAAAACTTAGCAAAGTTTCTGGAATAGAAAATATTTCCGTTAAAGTTCTCATTTTCTGCATCTAGATTTAACCTATCGGAAGTAGAGTAAATTCCTTGGAATAAAACTCCATTAACCACCGGATTTTTAGTAGTGTTGTAGGACAAGCTTCCGAAAATGGTGGTATAGGTAAACAAATCGTATTTTGAATAACTCAAACGATGCGAAGTTTGTAAAGAGTTTTCCAAACCAGGGTTTCCTCTGCTAATGCTGTTGAAACTATTAAATATATAACCTTCTACCAAAGAGTTTACATCATTAAAAACATTTCGCATACTGTAGTTATAGGTTAGGTTTTCTGATTTTTTGATGTCCCATCTTGCAAAAGCATCTGGCAGTAAACGAGTAAAATTCAGCGGATAATTCCCCGTAATTTGAGTGGTACCGGTATTGTACTGATGTAACGATAGGCCGGGATTAAAGGTGAATTTCCCTAACATAAACTTGTAATGTACCCCAATGTAAGCATCGTTAAAACGAAAGCGAACATCGTTGGTGTAAGCCACTTCGTCAATCGGATTTACTGTATTATCTTCTAAAATTTGTAGGATGCTAGAGTTGTAGGATTGGTAAGCATTGGTGTTTCCTAAAGTTATATTCAACACTTCTTTGTTGCTAATTTGATAAAAGTAATCCACTTTGGCATCTAATCGGTTGGTTTTTACAAATCGCGATTGTTCTAAATTCAAAGTGTTTTCATTTATAAAAATATTACTTGGATGATTTGGATCAGGAGAAGTAAAATCTTGGTATGGATTGGTAGATAACTGCGGATTAAAAAATGGGTCTTCATCTGCATATTGGTGTTGCATTTCCAATACCCAAGTAGTTTTTGGAGTTTGCGTATAAAACAAATTCAAACTTTGATTGAACGAAATAGGATCTTGTCTTTCAAAGGAAATTACATTGTTGGAACTATTAAAAGAGCCACCATTATTGAAAACAGTAAAATTGGTTAAGTTTCTGTTTACATCTTCTTGTCCGGTTCTTCGCATAAAAACATCATAATCTAACTGAAAGTTTTCATTTGGTTTATACTTAGTTCCAAGTTTTGCAATTACCGATTTATTTTTGCTATCTGTTTGATTTTTTCTGTCCTCTAAAGTTGCAACTTCGGTAGTGTTAGGCTGAAAAATTCCTCTTTGAGAATTGATTATATTTTGGTTGTAGGTAGAAGAATAAGCAGCAAACCCACTTATATTGAATTTTTTTGAAAAGCTATGTGCAATGTTGCCTGCACCAAAACGATCTAACATTTTAGCCACATTATCTCCACCGGATAAACCTAAGAAATTCCTGTTGAAATTGATAGAAGTACCACTTCTGCCAATGGTGTTTCTTGATCCACCTGTTAAACGGAAAAAGTCACCAGAAGTTAATGAAACTTCACCGATGTTATTCCAGTTGGCAATGGTATTTACACTTGTTTTTGGGGAGTAATAAAATATTTTAGGGTTCACTAAAAATGATTTATCGTTACCCCCTCCTACACTGATATCACCAAACCAAAATTTTTCTTTTCCTTTTTTTAGTTTGATGTTTAACGCAATATCATCATTGTTGTTTTCTAAACCTCGCATTTGCGATACTTCGTTAAAGTTTCGCAATACCTGAATTTTATCTACAGCATCCGAAGGAATATTTTTAGAACCTAATTTGGTATCTCCTTCAAAAAATGGTTTGCCTTCTACCAATAATTTAGAAACGTTTTTTCCTTCAACCTGTATCTGTCCATCTGCAGTAATTTCAACCCCAGGAAGTTTTTTTAGTACATCTTCTAATTTTCTTTCTTCCCCTGTTTTAAAGGAATCGGCATTGTATATAATGGTGTCACCTTTTACCGAAACAGGCATTTCATGCACAATTTCTACTCCCGAAAGCGATTCGCCTTCTTTTAAAGTAATGACTTTTTGAATAGGCTCGGTTTTGATTTCTATGGTTTCTTCGTAAGCTTGAAAACCAATATAGCTTACTTTAATTTTATAGGTAGCATTAGGTTTTAAGTTTAAGCGAAATCTTCCTGCTCCGTCTGTTACTGCATAGCCATCCATGGCTTTGGTTTCTTGGTTGATGCATACTACGTTGGCCATTTCTAGTGTCATCCCTCCAGATTCTTTAACAATTCCGTCAAAACGAACATTTTGGGCAAATACACCAATAGTGCATAAAAAGTAAAATAAAAATCTCATTTGGGCTTTTCTTTAGTTTGTGTTTTGTTTATTTAATTTCTTTGCTCAATAATGATAAATCCGTCTTCATTTTGTAAAGACTCGTATTTCTTTTTTTTCATTTCAGCAAACTCTTTCTGGGTTATAGTTTTTTTGGATTTTGGAAACTCAATTGGTTTTAAATCTTTGCTTTGTAATACAATTTTTGTTGCCAAAAAAACTTCTTTATCTACTTTTAACTCTAAAATAAGTCCCGGTAACCCATGGTATCTGCTTGGGCCATGACCAATCGGAATTTGTGGAGTAAACCAGGCTTCTATTCGCTTTTCTTTTGGCTTTAATGTCGTTAAGAAGTTTGTTCTTTTGGCATTACTTTTTTCCATTTCCTTTTCATATGCCTCCATTGCTTCTTTAGAAATAGGAATAATTTGTATTGCTTTAACACACAAATAATCTCCAATTTGTTTGGTTTCTTGGGTAATTTCCCATTTTGGAGTGGTTAAGGTGTCTTTGATGTAAAATGTTCTAGAGTAAAAATCTGTAACCTCTATTGTTTCTTTCTTTTTAATATCTTTATACAACACATGGTCGTCTCCATCTTTTGTTACCTTCATTGAAAAACCAGAGTTTGGATTTACTGGTTCTAATGACTCTTGTTTTTGGTATTTGGACTGATGATTAAAAAAATACAGTTCAAAAACACTACTAAATCCTTTTTGAAATTGTTCTTGGATTTGCTTTAGTAATTCCGGATCAATATTGCTATCTTTCAAGTTTTCAGATGTTCCTTCGGAATTTCCAAATTTTTCATGTTGTTGATATAGTACAAAGCCTTTAATGTCTTGTGCCAATCCAAAAAGGCTAAAAAAGTAAAATACAATTAATATTATTTTTTTTGTCATTTTCATCAAAATTAACCTCCCATTCTAAAAGATCTTTGTCCTGGTCTGCCACCCATTTCCCGCATTTCTTCCATTTTTTCTTTCATTATTTGATCAAATTCTGCTTGCGTAACAACTTTTCCGTTTTTAGGGGCTTTGATTTCTTTTTTTTCTTTTGGATTTAAAACAATTTTAGAACACAATATGGTGGTAGTACCATCGCTAACCTCTAAAATTAATCCAGGTAAACCTCCGTAATTTTCCGGTCCATGTGCAACCGGAATATCCATGGTATACCATGCAGTTACGATTACTTCTTTTGGCATTTCCCATCCATCCATAAAGTTGGTGGTTTTCTCTTCTTTCTTTTCTTCTTTTTTTACCTCAGCAACTTCTTCTTTTTTATTGTTACCATCTTTTGGTTCTTCAGCTTTTCTTCTCATATTTCTAAAATCAGAAAAACTTGTCGGTCTTTTTGCAGTAGCTTTATAACACACATAAGCACCAATTTGTTTGGTTTCTCCAGTCATTTCCCATTGGTATTGCGGAATTGAATCTTTTACCAAAAATTCTCTTCCAAAAAATTCTTTATCCACCATAAAAATTTTTTCTTTTAAGTTTTTATAATGGGTTCCTCCTCCTCCTGTGAATGAACTCATCATTCGGAAACCTCCTTGATTGTTGGAAACTGCATCTAGCTTTTCCTCTTCTGCATAAGTTGAGGCATTTCTATCAAAGTTTAAAATGAATTTTTTTTCAAATGCTGCTTTCATTCGTTCTTCAATTCTTGCTCTCATTTCTGGTGTAATCTCTCGGTTGTTCATCCAGCCTTGTGACATGTTGGTTGTACTAGTTTTGGATTCGTACACTGCCATTCCCTGAAAACTTTGTTGTGAATATAGTAAGCTGATCATAAAAAAGATGACAGCTTTTACAAGTAAAATAAGGTAAACTAAAATGCGTTGCATAAAAGAAAAAATATTAAATTAGTAACATAAAAACTTTAACAAATATGTAGCAAAAGCGAAGCGTATATTACCAAAAAATTGTTAAAACTCACCTTTGGTCATCTTTGCTTTTATTAAAGTTAGATTTATTCGACTTATTTGCAGGGTAATAGTTTAATAGTATCTTTGGAATTATGAAATATTTAACGCTTAGCACATTTTTGTTTTTTTGTATTGGTTTTTCACAAACTACAACAAATGGAACTTTTATTTTAGTTAAGGAAACCAAAGTAAATGCTGACCAATGGTTTGGAAAAGATGCTTTTGGATATGCATATTTTTCTAAAGGCAATGTTTTTTACAAACAAAAAGAGCAAGAAGTATGGGAATATAAAAATTTAATTCTTGGAAAAATTACCAAAGTGGATATAATTAATCCGTTGCGAATTTTATTGTATTATGAACCGTTTAATACTATTGTAACGTTAGACAACCAATTGAATGAAATTTTAAAAACCGACTTTAATTTACATCCAAGTATCGTAACTAGTGCCATAGGATTGGCTTCAAGTGATAGATATTGGTATTTTAATACCCAATCGCAAAAATTAGGTTTGTTGGAATATTTTCAACATAAATTTATGGAATTTCCTAGATGGATCACCAATCCGATAGTGTTGTATGATTCCACTTTTAACGAATTTTACTGGATCAACGAAACTGGTGAGTGGTGGACCTGTGATATTTTTGGAAAAATGCAGATGAGAAAAAAAATAAAGGACATCATTCCTTATTGTTTCTTGGATGCTAAAACCTTATTAGCCAAAAAGGATGGTAAATTTATATTGGTTTCTTCAACTAAGGAAGAACTAACATCTGTTCTTGAATTGGAAAATTTAGAGGGAAGTTTCCGGTTTCAAAATCAAATTTTATCTATATTTACCCAAACAAAATTAGTTGAATTTCAAATAAATTTACCTTAATGCATATTGCTATAGCCGGAAATATTGGGGCTGGTAAAACCACCCTAACAAACTTGTTAGCCAAACATTTTAATTGGGAACCTCATTTTGAAGATGTAGTTGACAATCCTTATTTGGATGATTTTTACCACCAAATGGAGCGATGGAGTTTTAATTTACAGATATACTTTTTAAATAGTAGATTCCGACAAGTATTGGCTATTCGCGAAAGTGGGAAAAACATTATTCAAGACAGAACTATTTATGAAGACTCCCATATTTTTGCTCCTAACTTGCATGCCATGGGGCTAATGAGCAATCGTGATTTTGAAAATTATACTTCATTATTTGAGTTGATGGAAAACTTGGTAGCTGCTCCGGATTTGTTAATTTACCTGCGAAGCAGCATTCCAAATTTGGTGAATAATATTCACAAACGAGGGCGTGACTACGAAAACACCATATCTATTGAATATTTAAGTCGATTAAACGAACGCTATGAAGCCTGGATTTCGACTTATCAAAAGGGGAATCTGTTGATTATAGATGTGGATCATATCAACTTTCAGGAAAACCAAGAAGATCTCGGAATGATTGTAGAAAAAATCAATGCCCAAATCAATGGGCTATTTTAAGAATTAAGCAATTAAAAATCTGCTTTTACACCAACCAATACACCAAATTTTGGGGTAGTGTTGTGTGGGTTATTAAATTCGTATTCGTTTCTCCAAGTAAAGTCAATTCGCAATGGTCGTAAGTTGCCATAGCCTATGTTTTCAATGCCAAAGCCAAATTCTTGGTACGGACGTTTGTCAGGTGCTTGGTAGGTAATATTGGATAGGTTCATGGCTATGTTGCTGGCATTAACACTGCCATAAACGGTTCTAAAAAATCCAACTTCACGCCATTTCAACTTTTTAATCAAAGGCAAACGGTTGAATAAAAGTCCATTTAAATGGTAATCAAATTGTCCTAACACATATTGGTCTGCCATCAAATCGTAGTAGTTTAATAAGGAGAAAGTAGAATTTACTACCGAATAGGTTTGATTGGCATGTATAGGTGTCATCAATACAATCGGTACAGTTCCAATCAGTTTACTACCCTCTACATATGAATTTAAGAAGCCAAATTTTCCGATTTGAAAAGTTTTTCTAACACTTGCTTGCAATCGATGAAAATCAAAATCTTTCCCGGTTACACCCGAAAAACCTTTGGTGTAGCGGAACATATACGTGGCAAAGTTTTTTAAGCTGTATTTTCGTTCCACACCAAAACCATACGGCAGTCTCCCTGGGGTAAAAGCTAGGGTTAAACTGGTACTGTAGTTTTGAACTGTATTTTGAATATCGCCATTTCTGTCGATGTAATCAGTAGAAAAATTTTCTGGAGAAGCAGAGGTCATGTCTTGGTATATCCCAGCCATGGTAATATGCAAATTATCGTTAAACTCGTATTTTATTTCAGCAGAAAATCTTCGGTTATGTGTAAGAGTAAAGTTGTTTCCTCTCACAAATAAAGCTCCTACCCCAAAATTTCTAACCAACAATTCGGTGTCTTGTAAAACTTTGGCAGAGATTTGCTCAAAATCATCCATGTACGATGCTCCAATAGTTATCCTTGGCTCTTGATCTAGTAGGTATTTTACTTCTCCACCATACTTCCAAGCTTTGTCTAACAAACCAAAAGCCACATAAGTGTTTACCCGAAAACGATCGTCTTTAGAGGCATAATTTCGCAAACCTAATCGCAAACGGGTACCTTCTACATTGTTTCGGTTAAAAGCCAACCACAATGAACCTAACTGAAAGTTTTTAAAAACCGGAATATTTCCGGTAGTTAAAGCATTTACAAATCCGTTAATGGCTTTGATTTTTTTGTTGTTTTGCAGTTCGATAATTATTTGGTGGTTCTTTTTTACATAATCCGAAAGTACTGTATTTTCTGACCAAAATTTCTCGTCTCTTTCGTATTGTGTTGCCGAAATTTGCTTGGTTACTTTGTCATAAAAGGCTGGCTCTTTGGGTTGGTTTACTACAAAATCTTGGTACACCAATCGATTTTTTATGTACACTCCTTTTTCTTCATCACTGGTAGTTACCAAAGTAAAATCTGCTTCAAAATCGGTGTCAGACAACACATAAAACTCGTTATTAATAAGTTCAAAACGCTTATCGATGTTCATGCCACGAACCAAATTCAAATTAGTACTTTTACCTAACTGCATATTTATTTCTGATACAGCATATAAATTGGCGTCTACCAACATGCTCCCTTTAAACGCCAAATCGGCATCTTGACGAGGAAAGAAATAAATTTTGAAATACTTTCTTCCTTTGTCTTCAATAGAATCTTGCAGCACATACTCATACATGCTGTATGCATCGGTAGAAAGCGGACTTACAAAGTATTTTTCTAATATTTTGATGTTGTTATCGTAAACGTCAAATTCTTTAAACGCTACCGAAACCTTGTCGTAAGCCAAACCTTCTGCAGCAACTCCGGTAATTCGCTCAGCAATTTTTTCTTTTTTAACCTTATTTTGTTGGTTATTAATGTATACCATTTCAAAAAACTCTCGCATGTAAATTGGAACATCAAACCACTCGTTAACATTTTTGTTTTTAATAATTTTTGCAATAGAATCAAAACCTTTCCCTAATACTTTTTTCATAAAGACACTGTCTAGGTGATTCAAATCCACTTCTAACATGGAGTATGTTTTATACTCTAAAGCATCTAAGTGTTTTAGTTGGTTGCGGTATTTGTTTTCCCAAATTTTTTGCAGGATAGGGTAAGCCGGATTTTCGTTTTTCTTTAGGTGTTTTTTTGGCTTGGTAATTACAATCACTTCTTGTAATTGCTCACCTTCTTTTAATACAAACTTTAAGTTGGTAGCGTTTTTGTTACTTAGTTTATGCTCTAAAGTTTGATAACCAATGTATGAAATTATTAGTGTAGTATGGTTATTGGATGAATATAATTGAAACTTTCCTTGGTCGTTGGTAATGGTTCCTTCAGAAGAGTTTTTAAAATAGACGTTTACAAACGGAATCGGGTCGCCTGTTTCATCTACCACCACACCGGAGACTCTGGTTTGTGCAGTTGCCATAATGATGCAGCCTAGTAAAAGGTGCCAAAAGAAGTGTTTCATAAGTAAAATCCGAAAAGCTAACCGTTTGCTTTCAAAAAAAAAAATTGAACGTCAAACAATTAGCTTTTTGGCAGTGTTTTTATTGGTTGGTTTATGAGCGGTATAATACCTTTTTAACTGCTTTAATTACATCTTGTGCATTAGGCAACCATTCTTTTAACAAAGCAGGCGAATATGGAGCCGGTGTATCGGCTGTGGTGATTCTTTGGATAGGAGCATCTAAATAATCAAATGCTCTTTCCTGAATCATGTAGGTAATTTCAGAAGCCACACTGGCAAAAGGCCATGCTTCTTCCAATACTACCAAACGATTGGTTTTTTGTATTGAACGGATGATGGCATCGTAGTCCATCGGACGAACGGTACGCAAATCGATAATTTCGCAAGAAATTCCTTCTTTTGCTAATTCATCTGCAGCTATATAAGCTTCTTTGATAATTTTTCCGAAAGAAACAATGGTTACATCCGTACCTTCTCTTTTGATATCCGCAACTCCTAACGGAATGGTATATTCTCCATCAGGCACTTCCATTTTGTCGCCATACATTTGTTCTGATTCCATAAAAATTACCGGATCGTTATCCCTAATTGCAGATTTTAATAACCCCTTGGCATCATATGGGTTGGATGGTACTACAACTTTTAAACCAGGAGTGTTTGCAAACCAATTTTCGAAAGCTTGGGAGTGGGTTGCGGCCAGCTGACCAGCAGATGCTGTAGGGCCACGAAATACCATTGGCATAGTAAATTGCCCGGCACTCATTTGACGCATTTTTGCCGCATTATTAATGATTTGATCGATTCCAACCAATGAAAAATTGAAAGTCATAAACTCTACAATCGGTCGTAATCCGTTCATTGCAGAGCCAACAGCAATACCAGCAAAACCTAATTCTGCAATTGGAGTATCAATCACTCTATCTGGGCCAAATTCGTCTAGCATGCCTTTAGAAGCTTTGTAGGCACCATTGTACTCTGCAACTTCTTCCCCCATTAAATAAATGTTGGAATCTCTTCGCATTTCTTCGCTCATTGCTTCGCAAATTGCCTCTCTGAATTGGATGGTTCTCATATCAAAATAGTTTTGTAAGTCAAAATTTTAATTTGCAAAATTAGAAAAATGCGTATGACAAAAAAAATTAAACTTTAAAAACTAACTATAACGATTGAAAAAATAAATTTTAGTTATACAAAATTGGTGTTATTGATGATATTTAGCGAAAACGTTATAATTATATAAAATTTATTATGCATGCATAGTATTTTCGGATTTTTATTTGTAAATTTGACACTTAAATTTCACATCAACGTTAAGGAATTTAAAGAAAGTTTGGAGGATGTGAACCGCTTTCTTTGTTAACCCATAATTGATAAATACATGAAAATATTGGTTTGTATCAGTCATGTACCCGATACTACTTCCAAAATTAATTTCACCAATGGTGATACAGAGTTTGACACCAATGGAGTGCAGTTTGTGATTAACCCAAATGACGAATTTGGATTGACTAGAGCTATTTGGTTTCAGGAACAACAAGGGTCTCATGTAACCGTATTGAATGTTGGTGGTGCCGAAACCGAGCCTACTTTACGTAAAGCTTTGGCGATTGGAGCAAATGATGCCATTCGTATCAACACCAATCCAACCGATGGATTTGCAGTTGCTGCACAAATTGCAGAAGTATGCAAACAAAACAACTACGATTTAATTATTTGTGGAAAAGAATCGTTAGATTATAATGGTGGAATGGTTCCAGGAATGTTGGCTGCCATGTTAGGATACAATTTTGTGAATAGTTGTATCGACTTAAAAGTGGAAGGCACCCAAGCTACTACCGCTCGTGAAATAGACGGAGGAAAAGAAATTGCTTCCTGCTCTTTGCCATTAGTGGTGGGTGGACAGAAAGGTTTGGTAGAAGAAAAAGATTTGCGTATTCCAAATATGCGTGGCATCATGACCGCAAGAACCAAACCATTAAAAGTAATGGAACCAAGCGGAGCAGACAACAAAACCAAAGCGGTAAAATTTGAAAAACCTGCCCCTAAATCGGCTGTAAAATTGGTGGATGCCAATAATTTAGACCAATTAATTGATTTGTTACACAACGAAGCTAAAGTATTATAATATGAGTGTTCTAGTATATGCCGAGTCTAACGATGGCAAATTAAAAAAAGTAGCTTTAGAAGCTGCTTCTTACGCAAAAAAAGTAGCAGATATGTTACAAACTACCGTTACTGCTGTTACCGTAAATGCAAATGATACCGATGTTTTAGGAAACTACGGAGTTTCTAAAGTTTTGAAAGCAAATGCTTCTTGGAACGATTTTAATGCCAACGCAGTGGCTAAAATTTTATACCAAGCTGCAGTTAAAGAAAATAGTAGTGTGGTAATTTTACCGGGAACTACCGATGCCATGTATTTGGCTCCAATAGCAACGGTTGCATTGCAAGCTAGTTTTGCTTCTAACGTAGTTGCATTGCCGGAAAGTACTGCTCCGTTTGTAGTGAAAAGGACAGCTTTTTCCAATAAGGCTTTCAACTTTACCCAATTAGATGCAGCGGTAAAAGTATTGTGTATAGCCAAAAATGCTTTCGGATTACACGAAGATGCAGTTGCTATTTCTACAGAAGATTTTTCTGTAGAAGTATCTGCTTCAGATTTAGGAGTTAAAGTGCAAAATATTGAAAAAACCACCGGAAAAGTTACCATTGCAGATGCAGAAGTAGTGGTATCTGGAGGAAGAGGTTTAAAAGGTCCGGAAAATTGGGGAATGTTAGAAGAGTTAGCCCAAACTTTGGGTGCAGCTACCGCTTGTTCCAAACCAGTTTCTGATTTAGGCTGGAGGCCTCACAGCGAGCACGTTGGACAAACCGGAAAACCAGTAGCTACCAATTTATATATTGCCATTGGAATTTCTGGAGCTATTCAGCATATTGCAGGGATCAATTCTTCAAAAGTAAAAGTAGTAATCAATAGCGATCCGGAAGCACCTTTCTTCAAGGTGGCTGATTATGGGATTGTTGGAGATGCTTTTGAGATCATTCCACGGCTTACTCAAAAAATTAAGGAATTTAAAATGCAGAATGCTTAAATTTTCCTAAATTGTGCCCACTTTGGGCTATCTAAATATACAACCCAAAGACGATGTTTAGATAGCCCTTTTTTTATATTACTTTTTGAAGCAGATTAAGCAATTGATACATGAGTTTAGTAAAATTAGCCATCAAGGGAATTTCATACAGCCAAACACAAAACGGTGCGTATGCTCTAATTTTAAGTGAAGTAGATGGAGAGTTGAAGTTGCCAATTATCATAGGAGCTTTTGAAGCTCAATCTATCGCTATAGCATTAGAAAAAGAACTAAAACCACCACGACCTCTTACCCACGATTTATTTAAAAACTTTGCAGACAGATTTGATATTTTAGTAAAACAAGTAATTATACATAAATTGGTAGATGGCGTTTTTTACAGTAGCATTATATGCGAACGCGATCGTATTGAAGAAATTATTGATGCTAGAACATCTGATGCCATTGCTCTAGCATTGCGTTTTAATGCTCCTATTTTTACTTATAAAAATATTTTAGATAAAGCTGGTGTTTTTCTTAAAAATCCAAATGACCCTAACAGTATCCTAGATCAACATATAACAAGCAGTGGAGCTGACGAACCGGAACCAACTCCTGAAGAAACTGCTAAATCTATTTATAGTAGCTATAGTATTCAAGAGCTGTACCAAATGTTAGAAGAAGCAGTGTTGAACGAAGACTATGAAAAAGCTGCTAAAATTAGAGATGAAATCTCCAAAAAAGAATCCTAGCAACTAACCAACTATGAACCACAAACGATTTATTTGGTGTACCATTTTATTACTTTCTACTGTAATTTTTGGTCAAGATTTAGAAAAGAAATGGGAATTATCTTCCTCACCTAAAGATTATTTAGAACTCAAACAAGGCACCTACCAATTGCGAATAGCTGCAGATAGTTTAACCCAACAAGGAGATTATTTGGTGCAAGACAAATTCTTGTTTTTGTTTGAAAATGGTGCAGATGCACCTACCAAAAGATTTGTGATTGAAAAGAAAAACGATTCGGTATTGGTGTTAAAATCTAAAACCAAAGCCTATTCTTTTTTTGCCTCCAACAAAATGGAAGTAAAAAAAGAAACTGCTCAAATCAAAGCTAGTAATGGAGTTTCTTTTCAGAGTATTTGGAGAGGGGTATTGGGGATGATATCTCTTTTAGCAATTGCATTCCTATTTAGTAGCAATCGAAAAAAAATCAATTGGAAAACGGTTGGAATTGGCTTGGTTTTGCAGTTGATTTTGGCAGTAGGAGTACTAAAAGTAGATTTTGTTAAAAATGCTTTTGAAAAAATAGGACAAGGTTTCGTTTTAATTTTAGATTTCACCAAAGCAGGAAGTGAATTTTTATTAGGCGGCATGATGAATGTAGAGAGTTTTGGCTTTATCTTTTTATTTCAAGTATTGCCTACTATTGTATTTTTCTCTGCTTTAACTTCTTTGTTGTTTTATATAGGAATTATTCAATTGGTTGTAAAGGGATTGGCCATATTGCTTACAAAAGCATTAGGAATTTCAGGTGCAGAAAGTTTGTCAGTAGCAGGCAATATTTTCCTAGGTCAAACCGAAGCTCCTCTAATGATCAAAGCGTACTTAGAGAGAATGAATAAATCTGAAATTCTCTTAGTAATGATAGGTGGAATGGCTACCGTTGCAGGTGGTGTTTTGGCAGCATACATAGGGTTTTTAGGAGGGAACGACCCTGTTTTGCGTTTGGAGTTTGCCAAGCATTTATTGGCTGCCTCTGTAATGGCTGCACCAGGAGCCATTGTAATTTCAAAAATACTGTACCCTCAAACCGAAAATATCGAAAAGGAAGTTCATGTTTCTAAAGATAAAATCGGCTCTAACATTTTAGATGCCATCGCTACAGGTACCACCGAAGGATTAAAGTTAGCTGCCAATGTAGCTGCCATGTTGTTGGTTTTTATTGCATTTATTGCCATGATCAATTATATTTTAGGAGATGTGATAGGTGCTTATACGGGCTTAAATGATATTATTGCTAGTAAAACACCATATACCAAATTCTCTTTAGAAACCATCTTAGGATTGGTATTTGCTCCTTTGATGTGGTTGATTGGAGTTGCCAATGAAGATATCATGTTAATGGGACAATTGTTAGGAATCAAGTTGGCTGCCTCAGAATTTGTTGGTTATATCCAATTAGCGGAATTAAAAAATGCTGCCAATGCCATTCATTTTACCCATTATAAATCGGTAATCATGGCCACTTATATGTTATGTGGATTTGCTAATTTTGCTTCGATAGGAATTCAAATTGGTGGAATTGGTTCATTGGCACCAAACCAACGTAAAACTTTATCGGAGTTTGGATTAAAAGCAGTTTTAGGAGGAAGCTTAGCTTCGTTATTGTCTGCATCTATTGCTGGAATGATAATTGGATAATTATAAATAATTTTTTAATGCAACAATATCACGATCTAGTTAAACACGTTTTAACAAATGGCCACCAAAAAGGTGACCGAACCGGAACCGGAACCATTAGTGTGTTTGGATACCAAATGCGTTTTGATTTAAGCGATGGATTTCCAATGGTTACAACCAAAAAACTGCATTTAAAGTCTATTATTTATGAATTGTTGTGGTTTTTAAAAGGAGAAACCAACATTGGTTATTTAAAAGAAAATGGCGTAAAAATTTGGGATGAATGGGCAGATGAAAATGGCGATTTAGGGCCTGTATACGGTCATCAATGGCGAAACTGGAATAGTGAAGAAATTGACCAAATTACCAAATTAATAGATACTTTAAAGACTAATCCTAATAGCCGAAGAATGTTGGTTTCTGCTTGGAACCCCTCTGTTTTACCTGACACTTCTATATCTTTTGCTGAAAATGTGGCCAATGGTAAAGCTGCACTTCCTCCGTGTCATGCTTTTTTTCAATTTTATGTTGCAGAGGGAAAATTAAGTTGTCAATTGTATCAACGCAGTGCAGACATCTTTTTAGGTGTTCCATTTAATATTGCCTCATACGCTTTACTAACCATGATGATTGCACAAGTTTGTGATTTACAACCGGGTGATTTCATTCACACTTTTGGTGATGCACATATTTACAACAACCACATTGAACAATTGCAATTACAACTTTCACGTGAAATTAGGCCAATGCCAAAGATGATATTAAATCAAGAAATTAAAAATATTTTTGATTTTACATTTGACGATTTTACTTTGGAAGGATATGATCCACATCCACATATCAAAGGTGCAGTAGCAATATAAAAGTAAGCCTCTCTTTTTTTAAACCGCTATAACACTATTTTCAGCAGCAGCAAAATCGTTCCATTGGTAGGCATCTGCAGCTTCATCGTTTACAAATTTTCCGTCAACAATATAACGGAATTCGTAGGTTGCAGAACAGGAAAGTTCAAAAGTACCTTTAAAAGTTCCGTTTTTTAATTTTCCTAAAGCACCCGCTTCAGGATCCCAGTTGTTAAAATCACCCACTACCGATGCTGTAGTAGCATCTTTGGTTTCAATTGAAAAAGTTACTTTACAAACTGGTTTGCTTTTTATGAATTTTTTTTTAATTGCCATGGTTACAAAGTTTTATTGTTCACTGCAAAGAAAGCTATACTTGTTTGAATATCAAATAGTTAGTTGTATTTTTATCATATTCATAGCAATATCGTTAAATGAATTCATTATTAAAAATTTTTCCTACCTCCACTTTTATTTTTAAAATAGGAAAACGTTTTCTAATTTTATTATCCTAATTTTACTATTCGTCAAAAAAAGTGCGATAAACAGGTTTTCTCTCTCAAAATCATCCGTTTATGGAAAATGAACAACACGAAAAATACGAATATGCCCGCAACCGAATTCGGCAAAAAAAGCGTTTGTACTATCATTTTGTGGTATTTTTGTTGGGTTCGTTGTTTATGTATTTGGCCAACAATTTGTTTCAGGTATTTTCGGATACCCAATGGTATTCGTGGGTAATTGCACTGTGGCTGTTTTTGTTTATTTTACATTTTATTCGGGTGTATATTACTGATCAATTTATGAACAAACAATGGGAGCGAGACCAAATTAACAAACTCATTGCCAAACAAGAGAAACGAATTACCCAATTAGAAAAAAAACACCTATCACCAACCGAAAACTAAACCATGCAAATTATTGCAATTGCTGCTGTAGCAGAAGACCGAGCTCTTGGTAAAAACAACGATTTGTTGTGGCATTTGCCAAACGACTTTAAGCGATTTAAGCAATTAACAACCGGACATTACATTATTATGGGAAGAAAAACATTGGAGAGTTTTCCGAAATTACTTCCCTATCGAACCCACGTGGTGGTGTCTCGACAAAAAAATTACCAACCCGAAGGGGTTTTGGTGGTTGCTAATTTGCAAGAAGCTTTGGAGCAGTGTAAAGGGCAAGAAAAAGTTTATGTGATTGGTGGTGGACAAATATACCATCAGAGTTTGCCTTTATGTACCCATTTAGAAATTACTTTGGTGCATGCTCATTTCCCCGATGCAGAAGTACATTTTCCGGAAATTAACGAAAGCCAATGGAAATTGACTTTTAAAGAATTTCACCCGAAAGACGACAAACATGCGTATGACTTTACTTACCTAACTTATGAGAGGATTGTGTAAAATACACTATTTTTGCACCTTCCAATACAGGCATTCATGAGCAAGCAAAAAGACCACAATTTAATTACTCCGTACCAAGACCAAAGCTCAAAAAAAGAGCAAGTTGCCAAAATGTTTGATACCATTTCGGGAAATTATGACGGAATGAATCGAGTAATTTCCTTTGGTACCGATATTGCTTGGAGAAAAAAAGTACTCAAAACCGTGCAAGATTTGCAACCGGAAACCATTTTAGACATTGCCACCGGAACGGGTGATTTGGCTATTTTAATGGCTAATAGTAATGCTAAAAAAATTATCGGATTAGATATTTCTGCCGGAATGTTAGAGGTAGGTAAAAAGAAAATTGCCCAAAAACAACTGTCCAATAAAATTGAAATGGTTTTAGGAGATTCTGAAAATATTCCGTTTGCAGATAATTACTTTGATGTGGTTACGGTTGCTTTTGGAATCCGAAACTTTGAAAATTTAGAAAAAGGACTTTATGAAATTCTTCGCGTATTAAAGCCAAAGGGCAAATTGGTGATTTTAGAAACTTCTGTCCCTAAAAAATTCCCGTTCAAACAAGGTTATCATTTGTATACAAAATATATTTTGCCAAACTTAGGCAGGCTCTTTTCTAAAGACAAAACAGCTTATGCCTATTTATCAGAATCTGCCAAAGCATTTCCATATGGAGAGGTGTTAAACAATAAATTGCGAAAAATTGGGTTTTTAGAGGTACAATCGTTCCCACAAACCATGGGAGTGGCAACCATTTATCACGCTAGTAAAGGCAGCAATGTATGAAGAAATTGATTGTTATTAGTTGTATTATTTACACCAGCCTTGGTTTTGCCCAGTTTGGTATATTTAATAAAAACCCTTTAATCAACATGGAAAACTTCCAAAAGCAACGAGTGCATTGGGGTTATTTTTTGGGTTTTAATACCTACGACTTTAAATTTGATTACTTACAAGATATCGGAGAAGTGAAAGTTACCAGCAGCTTTGGTTTTAATGTAGGATTGGTAGGAAATTTACGCATCAACGATTACTTTGATTTGCGTTTTGAACCAGGTTTGTATTACACCGAAAGAGATTTAGAATTCCCTAATTTTTCTAATTTAAGCCAAGCCAATCGAGAAGCAAAATCTACCTATTTGCATTTTCCATTATTGTTAAAATATTCCGCTTTACGAACCGGAAATGTAAAACCTTATTTGCTAGGAGGATTTTCTACGGCAACCAATTTGGCAAGTAATTCTAAAGCAGTGGATGATAATTTAAACAACCGTTTTCGGGTAAACCAATGGACCTACCACTACGAAATTGGTTTTGGGGTAGATATTTTTACCGAGCACTTTATTTTTTCTCCTTCTATTAGAGGGGTATTTGGTATTGGTAATGAATTAATCCCTGATTACGACCCTAACAGTCCGTGGACTAGCAACATTAGCAGTATGCGTTCCAGAGGAGTGCTGATTAATTTTACTTTTCATTAATTTCCTCTCAACCATTCGCTTAAGGTAATGGCAGTGGCATTGGCTACATTCAAACTTTCTGCTTGTTGAAATGATCCAAATCTCGGAATGGTAATCGCTTCATGGACATAGGCTTTGATGGCATCTGAAATGCCGTGTGATTCGCTTCCCATCACGATAATTCCTTCTGTTTCCAGTTTGGTTTGGTAAATATTGGTACCATCCAACAAAGTGCCATAAATTTTTCCGGAGAAACTTTTCAATACTTCATCTAAGTCTACAACATGCACCTGCACTCTTGTTAAAGAACCCATCGTTGCTTGGATCACTTTTGGGTTGTAAATTTCTACGGTATCTTTGCTGCACAATAAGGTTTCAATGCCAAACCAATCGCACAAACGAATGATGGTGCCCAAATTTCCCGGATCGCGAACTTGGTCTAACGCAATGATTCTCCCGTTTAATTGCAAAGGTTTTACAGTTGGAATTTTAAAAACTCCCAACATTTCAGAGGCTTGTTCAAAGCAACTCATTTTTTGCATTTCTTGGGTGGTAACCAATTGAAACGGAAATTTTTTATGTAAAAACTGCTCTTTGGTGGTAAACAAATAAACTGTATCCCATCCAGCTTCTAAAAACTCATGAACCGATTTTACGCCTTCTACCAAAAACAATTGGTGTTGGTTTCGGAATTTTTTGGTGTGTAGTTGCGAAATTAGTTTTAACTGGTTTTTAATCACCATAAAAAATGTATTTTTGGACGAATAATCGCATTGCTTTGACTCGAATCGTTACAAAAATACTATTATTACTCCAATTAATTTGGTTGTTTTGGGCTTGTAATGCTGTGAAAAGGGTTCCAGAAGGCAAATATTTACTCGCCAAAAACGAAATCAGGGTAAATGACCGTTTGGTAAAAACAGAAGAAGTCAACCAATTGCCAAGCCAGCAACCTAATGCCAAATTTTTACGAATCCCTTTTGGTTTGCATATTTTTAATTTGGCACGACCAAATAACGATTCGCTGTTTAGAGCGAAATACATCGAAGATACCATCCGATTCAAACGAATGTCGAAGTTGCTTTCGGAAAAACAAGTATATCGTTTAGGAGAATCGTTTTGGTACAAAGGATTTCCAAATTTTTTAAGATCTACCGGAGAAGCTCCAGTTATTATAGATACCAATCAAGTAAACAGAAGTTTACAACGATTGCAATTGTATTTTTTTAACAAAGGTTACTTTAGAGTTAGTGGCAACTATTTGGTGCAACCAACCAAAACCAAAAGAGCCAACGTAACCTACCAATTGCAATTAGGAACTGCTCACCAATTGGATTCTATTACCGAAAATATTTCTTCCCCAGCCATCGATTCGTTGTACCGATTGTACCAACGCAATCGAAAAATTGCAAGCGGGCAAACTTATGATGTGAAGAATTTTGAAGAAGAACGTCAACGATTAAATGGTGTATTCAGAAATAATGGCGTGTATAACTTTCAATCAAACTACATCACTTTTAAGGTAGATACGGTAAATACCAATCAAAAAGCACACATACAAGTTAATATTTCCGATTTTCAACAACGCACCAACGATACCACTTACCAAAAGCCATTTCAGGTGCATCGATTTAACAGAATCAATGTTTTTACCGATACCAACCGTGCTACCGACAACGGAATTCAAGTGGATAGTTCCAATACCCAAGGCATTCGATTGATTAGTTTAGGAAAACTTCGATATAAACCAAAGGCTATTACCAACAATATCTTTTTGTATAAAGACCAATGGTTTTCTGACGAAAAAGTGTCGCAAACATCGCAAGCACTAAACAATTTAAGGGTGTTTAATTTTCCATCCATACAAATAGTGGAAGATCCAAACGATGAAAATCGTGGTTTGATAGCCAATATTTATTTGCGTCCCCGTGAAAAATTTAGTTTCAATACCTCTATTGATTTTACCCACTCCAACATCCAAGATTTTGGTATTTTAGGCAATGCATCTCTAACGATTCGAAACATTTTTAGAGGTGCAGAAACACTACAATTTGGTATTCGAGGAAATTTAGGAGCATCTAAAGATTTATCAGGTTCTAACGATCAATTTTTTAATGTTATTGAGTATGGTTTAGATACCAAACTTACTTTTCCTAGATTGTTGTTTCCGGTAAATACCGATCGATGGATACCAAAATATATGTTGCCAAGCACAGTAACCAATTTAGGTTTTTCAAAACAGCAAAACATTGGTTTGGATAAAGAAAATTTTACCGGATTTTTTACTTATAACTGGACACCAAAGCAAAACCGAAATGTGCGTTTTGACTTCATCAATTTGCAGTACGTAAACAATTTGAACATTGGCAACTATTTTAATATTTATCGTTCGTCATACAATCAGTTAAACCAAATTGCAAACAACTATACCATCAATCCAGATTTTTTAGATGACAACAACAATTTGATTATCGAAAGTGGTACCAACGGATTTATTCAAGAAGTAATCAACGGTGCTATTCCGTTAAGCAACGAAGATAATAAAATTGTACGAAGTGTAGAAGAAAGACGTAAGCGTTTGACCGAAAACAACTTGATTCTTGCCACAAGTTTTACCTATACCAAGTCAACCAAAGAAGGGATTACCGATAATTCGTTCAGCATTTTTAAAACCAAAATAGAAACTGCAGGTAACTTATTGAATTTATTTGCCAAGTGGAGCAATGCTCCTATCAACGAAGACGGCAACCGAACATTTTTTAATGTGGCCTATTCGCAATACATCAAAACCGAGTTAGAATTGATCAAACATTGGGATTTGAAGCGATTCAATGTGATTGCAGTTAGATCGTTTATTGGGATTGCGGTGCCTTTTGGAAATTCGCAAAACATTCCGTTTACCAGATCTTATTTTGCAGGTGGATCTAACGACAACCGAGCATGGAGACCTTACAGTTTAGGTCCGGGAAGCAGTGGAGGAGTGAACGACTTTAACGAAGCCAACTTAAAAATAGCTTTGAATGCAGAGTATCGTTTTAAATTATTTGGAAATTTTAGAGGTGCTTTGTTTGTAGATGCAGGTAACATTTGGAATGCCTTAGATAATGAAACCATTGAAGCTGCTACCTTTACTGGATTTCAATCGTTACAAGATTTGGCAGTTGGCTCCGGATTTGGTTTGCGATATGACACCGGATTGTTTGTGGTAAGAGTTGACACCGGGTTTAAAACCTATAATCCGGCATTGCCATTAGGAAACCGATGGTTTAAGGAGTATAATTTCCAAAATGCTGTTATCAATCTAGGGATCAACTATCCATTTTAACCAAAAATTGCTACTTTTGTTTTTTTATTTTAATACCTCTTTTTATGTTTCATAGCATTCAACCTGGAGTTGCCACAGGCAAACAAGTTCAAGAGATTTTCCAATTAGCCAAAGCCAAGGGATTTGCTTTACCTGCTGTTAATGTAATTGGATCTAGTACCATTAATGGGGTATTAGAAACAGCTGCAAAATTAAATGCACCAGTAATTATTCAATTTTCTAATGGTGGTGCTGCTTACAATGCCGGAAAAGGCTTAAGCAACCAAAATCAAAAGGCAGCTATTGCAGGTGCTATTGCAGGTGCAAAACACGTTCATACTTTGGCAGAAGCTTACGGAGCTACTGTAATTTTACATACCGACCATTGTGCCAAAAACTTATTGCCTTGGATTGATGGTTTGTTAGATGCTTCTGAAAAGCATTTTGCAGAAACCGGAAAATCGTTGTTTTCTTCGCACATGATTGATTTGTCTGAAGAGCCATTGCACGAAAACATGGAAATTTGCAAAGAATACTTGCGAAGAATGGCCAAAATGGACATGACATTAGAAATCGAATTAGGAATTACAGGTGGGGAAGAAGATGGGGTAGACAATACAGGTGTAGATAGTTCAAAGTTATATACCCAACCAGAAGAAGTGGCTTACGCTTACGAAGAATTAATGAAGGTAAGTCCGCAATTTACCATTGCTGCAGCTTTCGGAAACGTACACGGAGTTTACAAACCTGGAAACGTAAAATTAACCCCGGTTATTTTAAAAAACTCACAGGATTATGTGCAAAATAAATACCAAACCGGTCACAATCCAATCGACTTTGTGTTCCACGGTGGTTCGGGTTCTACTTTAGAAGAAATTAGAGAAGCTATTTCCTACGGAGTAATCAAAATGAATATAGATACCGATTTGCAGTTTGCCTTTACCGAAGGTATCCGTGATTACATGACTTCTAAAATAGAGTATTTAAAAACACAAATAGGAAGTCCGGATGGAGCAGATGTTCCAAACAAAAAATACTACGATCCAAGAAAATGGATTCGAGAAGGGGAAGTTACATTTAACAAGAGATTAGAGCAAGCATTTGCTGACTTAAACAATATTAATACGTTATAAAATTGGTTTCAGGTTTCAAGTTTATTTTTTTAAAAACACAACTTGAAACCTGAAACTTTTTAACCTTTAACTAATAAAGAATGGCTTGGTTTAAAAGAACAGAAAAAGGGATTCAAACCCCAACCGAAGAAAAAAAGGATGTACCTAAAGGGTTGTGGTATAAAACCCCAACCGGTAAAATCATTGACCAAGATGAATTAGCCAGAAATTTATGGGTGAGTCCGGAAGATGATTTTCACGTTAGAATTGGAAGTAAAGAATATTTTCAAATTTTATTTGACAATAATGAGTTTAAGGAGTTAGATAAAAACATGACTTCTAAAGACCCTTTAAAATTTGTAGATACCAAAAAATATGGAGATCGATTAAAAGAAGCCACCGAAAAAACCGGATTAAAAGATGCTGTAAGAACTGCAGTTGGTAAATCAAAAGGAAGAGACATCTTAGTTTGTTGTATGGATTTTGCATTTATTGGAGGTTCGATGGGAGCAGTAGTGGGAGAAAAAATTGCTCGTGGAATTGACCATGCCATCAAAAATAAATTACCCTTTATGATGATTTCCAAATCGGGCGGTGCCCGTATGATGGAAGCCGCATATTCGTTGATGCAGTTGGCAAAAACTTCTGCAAAGCTTGCTCAATTAGCAGATGCCAAATTGCCCTATATCTCTCTATGTACCGACCCAACTACAGGCGGTACTACGGCATCTTATGCCATGTTAGGAGATATCAACATTGCAGAACCAGGAGCATTGATAGGATTTGCTGGGCCACGTGTGGTAAAAGATACTACAGGTAAAGATTTGCCAGAAGGCTTCCAAACATCAGAGTTTTTATTAGAGCACGGATTCTTGGATTTTATTACCCACAGAAAAGAATTAAAAGACAAAGTCAACTTATATTTGGATTTAATTTTAAACCAAGAAATTAGAAACTAACAAAAATCCCGACTGAAGAAGTCGGGATTTTTTAGTTTATAGTCCAAAAGCTTTTTGAATATCTTCTACTCGATTTAGTTTTTCCCAAGTAAATAATTCAACTTCTACAACTTTGTCTTTTCCATCCGGTGATTTAAATGTTTTGGTCACCACTTGTGGCTTTCTACCCATGTGTCCGTATGCAGCAGTTTCGCTGTAAATAGGTTTACGTAATTGCAAGCTTTGTTCAATGGCATAAGGGCGTAAGTCAAATAATTGGGACACTTTTGAAGCGATTTCGCTGTCTGACAAACCGTTTTTTCCAGTACCATAGGTATTGACAAAAATATTACAAGGTTTTGCAACTCCAATGGCATAGCTAACTTGCACCAACACTTCGTCAGCAACTCCAGCTGCTACTAGGTTTTTGGCAATATGACGGGTAGCATAAGCAGCACTTCTATCCACTTTACTTGGATCTTTTCCAGAAAAAGCCCCACCACCGTGAGCTCCTTTACCGCCATAAGTATCAACAATAATTTTTCTTCCGGTTAAGCCGGTATCACCATGCGGACCTCCAATTACAAACTTTCCGGTTGGATTGATGTGGTAAGTGATTTCATCATGAAAATAAGGAGCATATTGTGGGTATTTGGCAATTATTCTCGGAATTAAAATCTGAGTAATATCCTGATAAATTTTTGCCAACATTTTTTCTTCTTCATCAAAATCGTCGTGTTGGGTTGAAATAACAATCGAGTCGATTTTCACCGGTTGATTTTGCTCATTGTATTCTAAAGTTACTTGCGATTTGGCATCAGGTCTTAAGTAAGTAATTAAATGGTTCTCTCTTCTTAATGCAGCCAATTCTTGCAGCAATTTGTGCGATAAGTCTAAAGCCAAAGGCATGTAATCTTCCGTTTCTTTACTGGCATAACCAAACATAATGCCTTGGTCACCTGCACCTTGTGCATTGGCTTTGGTTTCAAAATCAGCTTCATTTTTGATTCTGTCAACACCGCGATTGATGTCGTCTGATTGCTCATGAATTGCAGATAAAATACCACACGAATTGGCTTCAAACATATACTCGCTTTTGGTGTAACCAATTTTTTTGATTACTTCTCTTGCAATGCTTTGTACATCCAAATAGGTGTTGGATTTAACTTCTCCAGCCAAAATAACCTGTCCGGTAGTTACTAAGGTTTCGCAAGCAACTTTACTGCTAGGGTCAAAAGCTAAAAAATGATCGATTAATGCATCGCTAATTTGGTCTGCAATTTTGTCCGGATGTCCTTCGCTCACCGACTCCGATGTAAATAAATATGCCATAACAAATATTTTTTTAAATGTTTGGTCTGAAAAATCGGATAAAATTGACGTGCAAATGCTAAAGTGAAGAACACTGATTTAGCATTTTTTACAGAGGTTGCAAGCAGTCAAATTTTTCCTCTTTTAAGACTTTGCAAATTTACATATAAATTTTTCTTTTTTCCTAAAGGGTTGTGAATTTTTAGGGGAGAGGTCTTTTAATCCATAAAAATTAATTTATCTAGTTATTTAATCTAAATATCAAATTAAAATTAGAATAATTTATGCGTTAAAAATTAAAATAAAATAAATTTCAGTGGTTATTTTCTAAATTTTAAAATTCGACTATATTTGCAAAGTTCTCACAAAAATTGTTGGTTATCACGAAAGCTGGAGGGAATAGACCCTGTGAAAGCTTAGCAACCTCTTCTGTAAAAAAGAAAAAGGTGCTACGTTCTATCTCGTTTTATTAGCGAGAACAGATAACATATTTCCTCATTTCTGGATTACCAACTACTAAAAACCACAGAAATGAGTTTGCTTAAAGAAGCCTTACAACATAGAATTTTAGTTTTAGATGGTGCCATGGGTACCATGTTGCAACGTTATCAATTTACAGAAGAAGATTTTAGAGGAGAGATTTTCAAAGATTTTCCTCATCCTTTAAAAGGCAACAACGATTTGCTTTCTATCACCCAGCCCGAAGCCGTAAAATCGGTACACCGAGCTTATTTAGAAGCTGGAGCAGACATTATTGAAACCAATACGTTTTCCTCTACCACCATCGGAATGGCTGATTATCATTTGGAAGATTGGGTGTATCAACTTAACTTTCAAGCAGCAAAAATAGCCAAAGAAGTTTGTGCGGAATTTACTGACAAACCTCGATTTGTAGCAGGATCCATCGGGCCTACTAATCGAACCGCTTCTATGAGTCCCGATGTAAATGACCCTGGATTTAGAGCAGTTACTTTTGACGATTTAAGAATTGCCTACAAACAACAAGTAGAAGCTTTGATAGATGGTGGATGTGATGTGTTGTTGGTAGAAACCATCTTTGATACCTTAAATGCCAAAGCAGCATTATTTGCCATTGAAGAAGTAAAAGAAGAAAGAAAACTCGATATTCCTATCATGGTTTCCGGAACCATAACCGATGCATCAGGCAGAACTTTATCCGGACAAACCGTAGAAGCTTTTCTGATTTCTATCTCACATATCCCTTTGTTAAGTATCGGTTTTAATTGTGCTTTAGGAGCCGATCAGATAAAACCTTATTTAAAACGATTAGGAAGCATGTCTTCCTTGAGCATTTCTGCACATCCAAATGCTGGTTTGCCAAACGCTTTCGGGCAATACGATCAAACTCCGGAGGAAATGCAAGCTCTAATAAAAGAATATTTGAATGAAAATTTGGTTAATATCATTGGTGGGTGTTGTGGTACCACTCCGGAGCATATTAAGTTAATTGCAGAAGTGGCCTCTGATTATCAACCCCGAATCGCTGAAGCTCTATGGTTATGAATATTCAAGAGAAGAGATATTTAAAATTGTCAGGTCTCGAACCTTTAGTGATTACTCCTGAAACCAATTTCGTGAATATAGGTGAACGAACCAACGTGACAGGTTCCCGTAAATTTCTTCGTTTAATTAAAGAAGAAAAGTACGAAGAGGCTGTCGAAATTGCTCGTGCTCAAGTAGAAGGTGGAGCCCAAATTATCGATGTGAATATGGATGAGGGGATGTTAGATGGGGTATATGCGATGACCAAATTCCTAAATTTAATTGCTGCGGAACCTGATATTGCTCGAGTTCCGGTGATGATTGACAGCTCCAAATGGGAAATTATCGAAGCCGGGTTAAAAGTTATTCAAGGAAAAGGAGTGGTAAACTCTATTTCGTTAAAAGAAGGAGAGGCAACCTTTATTCGTCAAGCCAAACTCATCAAACGATATGGTGCTGCGGTGATTGTGATGGCTTTTGATGAGGTTGGTCAGGCAGATACTTATGAAAGACGTATCGAAATTTGCAAAAGAAGCTACGAAATTTTGGTGAATCAAGTTGTTTTTCCGGCAGAAGACATCATTTTCGATCCCAATATTTTTCCGGTTGCCACCGGAATGGAAGAGCACAAATTAAACGCTTTGGATTTCTTTAGAGCCACCAAATGGATCCGAGAAAACTTACCGTATGCACATGTTTCGGGTGGAGTGAGCAATGTATCGTTTTCTTTCCGAGGAAATGATAAAGTGCGTGAAGCCATGCATTCTGCATTTTTATACCATGCCATTCAAAACGGCATGACGATGGGAATTGTAAACCCAGAAATGTTAGAAGTTTACGATGAAATAGACCCGGTTTTGTTGGAACATGTAGAAGATGTGTTGTTAAATCGAAGAGAAGATGCCACTGAAAGATTATTGGATTTAGCGGAGAGTTTTAAAGGAAACCTCACCCCCAACCCCTCTCCAAAGGAGAGGGGAGAATGGAGAAATGGCACCATTCAAGAACGATTGACCTATTCCTTGGTGAAAGGGATTGATGAATTCATTGAAAAAGATGTGGAGGAAGCCAGATTAATTGCCACTAAACCCATCGAAGTTATCGAAGTAAATTTAATGGCTGGGATGAATGTGGTAGGAGATTTATTTGGTTCGGGTAAAATGTTTTTACCGCAAGTAGTCAAGTCAGCTCGTGTCATGAAAAAAGCAGTGGCTTATCTTCAACCTTTTATTTTTGCAGAAAAACAAGGTTTTTCTACAAATGCTGGTCGCATTCTCATGGCAACCGTTAAAGGTGATGTGCATGATATTGGCAAGAACATTGTTTCGGTGGTATTGGCTTGTAATAATTATGAAATAATTGATTTAGGCGTGATGGTGCCACCAGAAAAAATCATTGAAACTGCCATCAAAGAAAGCGTGGATATCATTGGTTTAAGTGGGTTAATTACCCCATCTTTAGATGAAATGGTGTATTTGGCTAAGGAAATGGACAAATTAAATCTAAAAATTCCGTTAATGATAGGTGGTGCCACTACTTCTCGAGCACATACTGCAGTAAAAATTGCTCCACAATACCAGGGAACGGTGGTTCACGTAAACGATGCTTCTAGAGCAGTAACTGTGGCAACCAATTTGCTGCAACCCGACACCAAAACAACCTATGCTAAAACCATTAGAGAAGAATATGATGCTTTGCGAGAAGGTTATTTGAACCGAAGCAGAGAAAAGAATTTAATTTCTTTGGAAGAAGCCCGGAAAAATAAATTCCAAATAGATTGGAATAATTACCATCCGGTAAAGCCTAATTTTATCGGAATTAAAAAGATAGAAGTTGAAATATCTGAATTAGTAGATTTTATTGATTGGACTCCTTTTTTTCAGTCGTGGGAATTATTTGGAAAATACCCTGCCATACTTACCGATGAAGTAGTAGGGGAGCAAGCCACCCATTTGTTTGAAGATGCCCAAAAAATGTTGCATCAAATGATCAATAAAAATTGGTTAACAGCCAAGGGGATTTTAGGTATTTTTCCTGCAAATTCTGAATATGATGACATTATTATACAAGCCCCCCCCGCCCCCGAAGGGGGAGCCGTTTTCATTTCGCTTAGGCAGCAGATAAGTAAAGCGAATCAACAACCAAACATCGCACTAGCAGATTTTATAGCTCCAAAGGAAACTGGTATTCAAGATTATATAGGATGTTTTTGTGTAACCACCGGTTTTGGTGTGGATGAAAAAGCATCAGAATTTGAAAAACAATTAGACGATTATAATGCAATTTTGGTCAAAGCAATTGGGGATAGGTTGGCAGAGGCATTTGCGGAATATCTCCATTTAAAAGTTAGAAAAGAAATTTGGGGATATGCTTCTGATGAAGCTTTGAGTAATGAAGCTTTAATCAAAGAAGAGTACAAAGGCATACGTCCGGCTCCTGGGTATCCTGCTTGTCCGGACCATTTGGAAAAAGTTACTATTTGGAATGTATTGCAAGTAGAACAAGAAATAGGCGTAAAGTTAACCGAAAGTATGGCCATGTGGCCAGCTTCTTCGGTATCGGGCTACTATTTTGCCCATCCGGAAAGTAAATATTTTGGTTTAGGAAAAATTCAATTAGACCAAATAGAAGATTATGCCAAACGAAGAGGAATATCTGTGCAAGAAGCCAAGAAATGGTTAGGTATTGTTTTGGTTGGTAGTTGACTTCAACTCCACGGATAATTATTGGTTCTCTCAAAAAAAGAAAAAAGTAATGTAAAACTAAAATTATACTTAACAATTAATCCTACCACCCCTTGTAGGAATTCCCCCTTTGGGGGTTAGGGGGCTGACTATGAAAATAACCGAACACATCCAAAAAGCCAACGGAAAATGCTTGTTTTCGTTTGAAATATTGCCTCCATTAAAAGGGCAAAACATCCAGTGTATTTTTGATGCCATAGACCCATTAATGGAGTTTCAACCTCCTTTTATTGATGTGACTTATCATAGAGAAGAATTCGAGTTTAAAGAACTTGAAAACGGACTTTTGCAAAAAAAGGTAGTAAAAAAACGACCCGGTACGGTTGGTATTTGTGCTGCCATTCAAAGCAAATACGAAGTAGATGCCGTGCCTCATGTATTGTGTGGAGGTTTCACGAAAGAGGACACGGAAAATTTACTAATTGACTTAGATTTTTTAGGGATAGACAATGTGGTTGCTTTGCGAGGAGATGCTTTGAAAAACGAAATTTATTTTAAGCCCGAAAAAGAAGGCAATGCGTATGCATCGGAATTGGTAAGCCAAATCAGTAATTTGAACCAAGGAATTTATTTAGACGAAGATTTAAAAAATACTTCCAAAACCGATTTTTGTATTGGAGTAGCTGGCTATCCGGAAAAACATTTAGAAGCCCCAAGTTTGGATAGCGATATCCACTTTTTAAAACAAAAAATTAAAAATGGAGCCGATTATATCATCACCCAAATGTTTTTTGACAACCAAAAGTATTTTGATTTTGTTGCCAAATGTCGTCAAGCCGGAATTACCGTACCAATTATTCCAGGATTAAAACCCATTACCACCAAAAAGCAACTCAACCTGATTCCGCATCGTTTTTTTGTACAACTACCAGATGAGTTAATCATGCAAGTAGTAAAAGCAACAAACAACGACGCCGTGAAAGAAGTTGGCATTGCTTGGTGCATCCAACAAAGCAAAGAGTTGGTTGCAGCCGGAGCTCCGGTGTTGCATTACTACTCTATGGGAAAATCAGAAACCACTCAGCGAATTGCTAAAGAGGTGTTTTAATTCAAAAACGGATTTGACCATTTTGCATCTACATAAATAAAATTCCCGGATAAAGTTTCTAAAAATGCGCTTACTGCTTGTATTTCTTGTGGAGTTAGTTGTAGTTGTTGCCCAACACCTCCCGGTTTTAAACGTGGGTCTAAATTAGGATTTTGCATGGCAGCAGTAGTTAAATTGTTGTAATGGGCAATGGCAGCAGCCAAAGTTGTTTTACTTCCATCGTGCATCATAGGGCCATTGGTACTTTTATTCGGTTTTACCAAATCTCTTAACGAAGGAGATCGCGTATTGCTAAAATCGTTACCTCCCAAAATGGAGGTGCTTACTCCATTTGACAAGGAGTTAGGGTTGATGTCAAAAGTAGGGGGAGCATGGCAACCGGCACATCCAAGTCCTCCACCGGTACGGATGCCTCCAGGAGTAAATTGTGGAGGAACTAAAAACAAATTTTTTCCTTGGTTTTCTTGTGCCGTAAAATTTGGAAACGGAGCTCCATCATTCGGAACTTGGCTCCTTCCTTGGTCGTATTTAGAGTCGAACGATTGGATGCTTCGAATAAATTGTGACAAAGCCAATTGCATTTTGGTTTCGGTAATTTCTTCGGTTCCAAAAGCTAGTTTAAACAATTCTTTGTAATATCCAATTTGACTTAGTTTGGCAATCAATGCCGAAAAAGGTTGGTCGCCATTGGTGCCACTAAAACCCATTTCTCCATGATCGCGAATAGGCATGGTAGTCTGGGTTTCTAAGTTTGTAGCTCTTTCGTCCCAAAAGAACCGAACCTCATTGCCAAATCGTGCATTTACCAATCGCATGGAATGTCTTGCAGTAGTACCATTAACACCCAAACTAGCAATAGCTTGGTCGCTAAAAGCGTTGGCTTGTTGGTGGCAACTAGCACAAGAAATGGTATTGTTTGAAGATAAGTTTTTGTCATAAAACAATACTCTTCCTAAAGTAGACCCTTCATTAGTAATGGGATTGTTTTGTCCGTTGAATCGGTTAACGTATGCTGGAATAAGTTGATTGGCATAGTTGGGCAAGTTATCCGGTTGAATATTATTGCCAAAAGCTGCTTTGGTATGTTGAAAGGGGTCTATAGTTTGTAATCCCTCATCTTCTTTATTGCTGCAAGAAAACTGTAAGCAAATTGCCAACAGTAGGAGTCCAATTTTATTCATTTGGTTAGGTTTAGTGGTTAGGACACTGCTATGCCAAAAAGGTTTAAATTAAGATAAAAAAACTCCAACTTTTTGGGTTGGAGTTTTTTTTTTGAAGAATTTTAAAGAAATTATTTTTTCTTTTTTCCACCTTTTTCTGCTTTAGCAGCTTCTTGTGCAGCTTTCATTGCAGCTCTTGAAATCTTCACCTGACATACAACCGTGTTGTCTGGGTGCATCAATTTAAAGTTGTTGGTTTCCAACTTGGTGATGTATAATTTGTTACCCATTTCTAATTCAGAAATGTTTGCTTCTACAAAGTCAGGTAAGTTTTTTGGTAAAGCTTTCACTTTTAATCTACGTTGGTTTAAACGTAAAACCCCACCTGCTAATACCCCTGGAGATGTTCCTGTTATTTTTACCGGAACTTCCATCATAATTTCTTTATCGTCTCTTAATTGATAAAAGTCGATGTGTAAGATTTTGTCAGAAACTGGATGAAATTGGATGTCTTGTAAAATAGCATCGATTTTTTTACCAGTGTTTAAGTCAACTACAACAGTATGTGCGTTGGGAGTGTACACCAAGTTTTTAAATGCTTTGTCTTCTGCTGTAAAATGTACTGGTTGATCGCCTCCGTAAACAACGCAAGGTACCATTCCAGCATCACGTAAGGCTTTAGTAGCTTTTTTGCCTACGCTTTCTCTTTCTTGTCCTTTGATCGTAATTGATTTCATTGTAAAATATATAAAATTAATAAATAAAAATTCTCTTTTTTGTCAGTTATCAGTTATTAGTTATCAGATAGGTTATGCTAATCACTAATTACTATTCACTAATCACTAAATCATCTACATTAAAAATTTTCCACTTATGGAATTATTGTGTTGTACCATGTGCATTACTTCTGCAAATAGGGGAGCACAACTAATCACTCTTATTTTATCACTTGCACGTTGTAACGGAATTGAATCGGTTACAATCAACTCTTTTAATTGCGAATTTTCAATTTTTTCGTAGGCATTGCCAGATAAAATGGCATGCGTACAAATTGCTCTTACACTAATAGCCCCTTTTTCCATCATCAAATCGGCAGCTTTGGCAATAGTTCCTCCGGTATCAATCATATCATCTACCAAAATCACGTTTCTACCTTGCACATCACCAATCAATTCCATAGTTTCGATGATGTTGGCCTGCTTGCGTTGTTTGTAACAAACTACCACATCAGAGTTTAAAAACTTAGAGTAGGCGTAGGCTCTTTTAGATCCACCCATGTCAGGAGATGCAATAGTAAGATTTTCTAAATTCAAGCTTTTTACATAAGGCAAAAAGATGGTAGAAGCAAATAAGTGGTCTACCGGCTTTTCAAAAAAGCCCTGAATTTGATCTGCATGCAAGTCCATGGTCATGATGCGTGTTGCACCTGCTGTTTCTAGTAGCTTTGCAATTAATTTAGCACCTATCGGAACTCTTGGTTTGTCTTTTCTGTCCTGACGAGCATATCCAAAGTAAGGAATTACTGGGGTAATGTGTCTGGCAGAAGCTCTTTTGGCAGCATCAATCATCAGTAAAAGTTCCATTAAATTATCTGCATTCGGAAATGTAGAACAAACAATAAAAACTCTTAACCCACGAATGGACTCTTCAAATGAGGGTTGAAACTCACCGTCACTAAATTTTGAGAACGTAACTTTTCCGAGTGGTACCCCATAGCTTTCGGCTATTTTTTCGGCAAGGTATACACTATTGGAACAGGCAAATATTTTTGCTTCTGGTTCTAAATGTGGCATTTTAGTAGTTGTTTAGTTTCTTTGATATTTAATACCTGTTTAAAAACGATTTAAATAAGGCATAATTATCTCGGATATAGTTAGTTGTGTGCCGTTGTAAAAACGAGGTGCAAATTTAGAAATAAATTCGGAGTATTAAATATTTTTTTTTGGCTTTTTTTTGGAAGATTGACAAAATGGCTTACATTTGCACCCACATTACTACCAGCATTGCCCGGATGGCGGAATTGGTAGACGCGCACGACTCAAACTCGTGTCCGAAAGGGTGTGGGTTCGATTCCCACTCCGGGTACAAAACCTCTCAGAAATGGGAGGTTTTTTTATGCTTTTTTAATTGCTTGTTGATAGAACCCAAAAGGGGCTTAATTCTTTCTTTCTCAAGTAAATCAATGGAATGAACGGTATCTGCATGGTTAGCAAAAGTGATTTTAAGAAAGTATTTTCTAAACCATGGCTTGTGATAAAAGAACAACATCTTTTTTATTGTGGAGTCTTTGTAAAAGATGCTTATTTTGTTTGGGGTTTCTTTTGTATTTTCTAAATATTTTGAAATGGAGGATAAAGCGGAATTATTTAATGTCATCGATTTTAAAATTATCTAAACAAATAGCTGTTATATTAGGAGATTGTAAAGTATCAGATTTTTTATAAAAACACAAAAGTATATAATTTGTAATTTACATGTGTTCATTATTATGCAAAAAAGAGGTCGTAATAAGCAACCTCTTTAAAAAAAATCAAATAAAAAACTTAGTTGAAATCAAATCGTACACCAAACGAAATATTATTTTGTCGGACAGGACTATTTTTAAACAATGGATTTAAATCATATTTTACATACAAACCTACTTCTTTGTAGGATACATAAGTGCTTAAACCATAAATAAAGGTATTTGCGTTAAAGTCTCCTAGTTCTTTTACATAAACATCTTGGTCATTAAGAGTGTATTCTAATTTTTGTTTGGTTTTTAAACGCAACCCAGCATATCCTCCTAAACCTATACGAAAACTTTTGTGTGTTCTGAAATAGTTAGTTCCATCTTCATGGGTTTTTTTGGGAGTAAAGTCAAGCTCTAAATGCAATGGAAAAACCAATTGTACATTTCGCAAACGAGATTCTTCTAACTTCTCACCAAAAGGAACCAAAATTGTTTGGTTGCCATCTTTTACAAAATATCTGTTTTCTGTAGGACGAAGATTGTTGTACATTACCGAAAAGCCATATTTGGCATGCCAAAAGTTGTTATTTTTAAAAATACGGGTATTGTATGTGGCTCCCCATTCGTAAAATCGGGAACCCCAAGTACTAAAGTCACTTTGGTCTAGGCTTGATAAATCCTCATTCACTAGTAAATTGTTCAGTCCCATGGCAAAAACAAATTGCGAAGTAGTTCGTTTTTCTCCTTTTTTCCATTTTTTGGTTTTGTCTTTTTTTTCATTACCTTTTTCGTAGCTAACAATAATTCGGTTTTTTTTCCATCGAATGGTATCTGTTTTTTCAAAAACTTGATCGTTTACGTTCATTTTTACCAATTCTAATAATTTGGTTTCTTGCTCTGCTACTTTTCTTTCAATTTGTTGTGAAGTTTTGATAGCGGCTAAAGATTTTAAACTATCTGCTGTTTTTTGGCTGATTTTTCCTGCGTTCAATTCTTCATCAATACGAACGACTTCCGCCTTTAATACTTTCTTTTCATCCTCTGATATTTTTTGGATGTTTTCTCCAATTTGTTTTGCTTTTTTTTCAAAAGATTCTTGTGCCAATAAATTTTGACATAATAATGGGAATAATAAAACTAAATAAATAATGTTCTTGTTCATGATATAATTGGTTTAATTTTCTTGATTTCTGTTTGCTAATTGTTCTTGTAAGGATTTTAAATTACGCTGAATTTTGTCCATTTTGCTTTCGCGATGTTCGTAGTTGAGTTCTTTTTCTACTTGCTGTAGTAAGTCGTTAGGGTTAATTTTTACTTGAGAAGCTTTGTTTGGTTTGGATGGATTTTCTACCAATGTATTTTCAGTAATGGTATTATCTACCAATATGTTTTCTGATGATTGTGTATTGTTTTGATTTACCAAAATTGTTTCCTTAGGAGGTATTGCCACTATTAATTTTTGTTTAGGAAAAACACTCTTTTTAGTAGTTTTTGAAATAGTTTTCTCATGAATTATTTCTTTTTCATCTTTTTTATTTTCATGAGATATTGCATTGATTTGCTTCAATTCATCCTCTGAAGAAATTTCAACAACTGGCTGATTGGGTGTATTAGGGATTAATACTTCCATCTCATTTGGTTTCAACCAAAAATAACCAACGGATAAAAGTCCGAAAACTATAAAACTAGCTGCAATAGTTAACCTTTGATTGCTTTTTGTACTTTTAGTTGGAGCATCTAAAAGTTGCTCCATTCGATGCCATGCATTGGCAGAAGGTTCCTTTTGTTGGTCTTGCATTTGTTTTTTCAACTGCTCGAAAAATCTATCTTGTTTCATGATGCTTAATTTTGTTGGGTGAAAGCTTTTTGATTTGCGAAATCTAACAACATCGATTTTAATAATTTTTTCGCATGTGCCAGTTGAGATTTGGAAGTGCCTACAGAAATGTTTAGGGAAGTTGCAATTTCTTGGTGTTTCCAATTTTCAAAAAGATACAGATTTAATATAGTTTTACAACCTACAGGTAGTTGGTTCAAACAATTTTGGATAATTTCTGGAGTAAAAATATCGAACCAACTTTCTTCCGTAAAATCAATTGTGTCTGGAATTTCTTCTGTAAAAACCTCTATAAATGAAGTTTTTTTCTCACTTCGCAAATGGTCTAAGCAAGTGTTTACGATAATTCGCTGCACCCAGCCTTCCAAGGAACCTAGGTTTTGAAAGTGATTGATTTTTTGAAATACTTTTAAAAATCCTTTAAGCATCACATCTTCTGCCATATAATCGTCAGAAAGATATCTAATACAAATAGCCAACATTTTTGGCGACATTTGATCAAAAAGCTCACGTTGCGCTTTCCGATCTTGCTGCACCAAACGCTGCAAGAATTTTTGTTGGGAATTAAAAATAGAAATTACTTTCATCTTTAGGCTTGTAATGATTTGAAAATTAGAAGTATTTTGTAAAGCTTTGTTACAATAATAATTCCGTTTCTACCTTAAAGACGAAAGTAATTTAAAAAGGTTGTATGGGTTTTATCGATTATTAAGTCGAAGTTGGTATCTTTTTGGAGAAATATTCATGTATTTCTTAAAGCTGGTAGAGAAAAATGAAGTGGAACGAAAACCAGAATTATCAGCGATTTCTTTAATTGTGTAATTTCCAGTTTCCATCAACCGTAAAGCATAATCTAAACGAAATTCACGAATATATTGGCTAAAGTTACAGCCTTTCATCTTTCTAATTTTCTTGTCTAAAGATGATTTGCTAATATATAATTTTCCTGCCACAAAATCCATGGTCAAATCTTCTACCAAATGTTTGCTCAAAACTTCGTCTAAAGCCGCTTTAAAATCTTTGATTTTATTGCGTACAGTAATTTTATGCTCAGGTTTCGATTCGTAGTGTTCACGAATTTTTTCAGTAAACAATAATATATTTTTAATTTTTAAAATAAGTTCACTAATTTTAAATGGTTTGGTAATAAAGTCATTTACGCCACTTTCTAATTGTCTTATTTTAACATCTGGGCTAGTATTAGCAGAAATAAAAATAAAAGGAATGGTATCGAATTTTTTGTCTTTCCTTATTAAACTCAAAAATTCCTCTCCATCCATAATTGGCATCATCAAATCACAAACAATAATGTCTACCCTTGTTTCATTAATAAATGCATAGGCATCAATTCCGTTTCTAAACCAAAATACAGTAAACCCGTTTAATTTTAATAGCTCGAATATGGATTCGCCTAAAGCTTCGTCATCCTCTACAAAAAGAATTTTTTTATCAAATTTCATAAAAGTAATTTTAATGTATAAATATAATACAAATCTATATTACTAATATTAAACATAATAGTAAAAGTGTTTTTGTTATCAGTATTAAATTTATCATAATAGTTCAATATCATACTTTTGCTGTTTCATAATAAAAAAATTAATATTTATAAACTTACTAAAGTATAAGTTAATATATTAAATATTTTTTTAGTATTTTACTATTAATAAGAAAATTAATTATTATTATATATAATATTTAAGAAATAAATAACAAACATAACTTATTTCTTTATAAATTTATATGTTGATTAATTATTTTAATTAAATTACATAAATAATTATTAGAAAATTATATAGTTTTAATTGAAATTGTCACTTATTTTATACTTGGTTACAAACAACGAATATTAGCTAAAATTTTTCTTATTCGTAGTTCAAAATTTTGTTGAGTATTAATATAAATAAAATATTCCTATTTACAAAGGTTAACTAATATTGCTAAATTAGTAAGTCTAATTATGAATAATATTTTAACAGGTATTTCAAACGCCAATAATTATTTACTTAAAGTCAAGAACATTCGAAATGCTCTTGACCTTTGTGTGCAAACTTTAGGTGAAAACCTTGGTGTGGACAGATGTTATTTATTTCAAAATAAAATAGACAATGATGGGATTTTAAAACTTTATTATGAATATGAATGGTGTAACCACCATACTACTCCATATTTTGGGAGTCCTGAGTTAAGTGGTTATCCATACGATTCCTTCCCGGGTTTATACGAAACTTTGGTTTTAGACCAAACCATGTATGGGTTGGTAGAAGAAGCAGGTAATGAGTTTTTTAAAAAAATCATGAGCATGCAAGGAATTTTATCCTATTTGTTTGCGCCAATTTTTTCGAATGATTTTTTTTGGGGGTGGATTGGTTTTGACGATTGTACAACTGCTAGAAGATGGAGGCCTGAAGAAGTAGATGCTATTCACACAGTTGCTAAAAATATAGGTTTACGATTAAATCAAGATAATTTATTTGCAGATTTAAAGAATACCCTTTTTGAACTGGATTTTTATATGAAAAACTCCGGTCAGGCCAAATGGGAGTGGAATATAAAAAAAAATCAGTTAAGTTTTTCTAATAATTGGTACGGCATGTTAGGATTAAAAGATAAAGAACTTCCAGAAACTTACGACACTTGGAAAAAGTTGCTACATCCTGATGATAAAGAAATTACGTTGCAGAAAATTGAAGATTATTTAAAAGGTGATGCTAATGAATATAATGGTTTGTTTAGATTAAAACATAAAACGGGACAATACCTTTGGGTGAAATATAGTGGGTTAGCATTTAAAGATGATAATGGAATAATTGAGAAAATTATAGGAACACATATTGATGTTACTAATATAGTTGAAAAAGAAAAACAAATTGAAATTCAGCGTAATGAATATGATTTTTTGGTTAATAATTTAGCTGAAATTATTTTTAAAGCCGATACAAATGGAAGAATTAAATATATTAACAAGCAATGGCAAGAAATTACTGGATTTACTATTGATGAAACTATTGGAAAGCCTATTGAGGATTATTTAAAAACAGAAAATCATGATTTTAAAGTTATGGAGTTACTAAACGGTGCTTCTAATGTATCAGTAGAAGCTAAACTTTTTAGAAAATCTTCATTTCCAATTTGGACGTTAGTAATTTTGAGTTTAAACATTGATAAAGCTAATAGTGAAAAGGTTATTATGGGGTCAATTACTGATATTAATGATAAAATTAAATTTGAAAACGAACTTAAAATATCAGAAAAAAAATATCGATTTATTGCCGAAAACACAACAGATCTAATTTGTCAACACAATTTAGATGGAACCTATTTGTATGTTTCTAAATCTTCGGAAGCTATTATAGGATATGATGCCAAAGAAATGATAGGCAAATCCCCTTTTACTTTTTTTCATCCTGAAGATGTTAAATTATTAATAGAATTAATTCATGGAATTACCGACATAGATAAGGTTTATAGTGGAATTTATCGTTTTTTGAGGAAAGATCAAACTTATGTATGGTTAGAGACTTTTGCAAAGTTGATTGTTGATAGTAACAATCAAATAGTAGGTTTCCAAAGTTCTAGTAGAGATATTTCTGAACGAATTAAAGCGGAAGAAGAAATAAAACAAGCTTTGAAAAAAGAACGTGAATTAAACGAGTTAAAATCTGGCTTTGTTACCATGGCTTCACATCAATTTAGAACGCCATTGTCAGTAATTTTTTCTAATTCTGAATTGATTGATTTCAAAGCAGAGCAATTGCCAGATAACCAAAGAGAAGGTTTTAAATCATTAAGCAAAAGAATAAAGCTAGAAGTAGATAGAATGACAGAATTAATGAATAATATTTTAGTGTTTGGGAAGTATGATTCAGGAGAAATTAAAGTAATAAAAAAACCTATTGACTTACAACTTTATGTAACTAGTTTAAATGAAATTTATTATACCAATCAAAAAGACGGAAGAAAATTAAAGATTTACTCCATTGGAAATTCAAAAACTTTAGTTTCTGATGAGCAATTGATGACTCATATTTTAACCAATTTGATAAGTAATGCCTTTAAATATTCAATTGGTAGGCCTTCGCCTGAGCTTATAATTAAGTATGAAAATCATAATGTATTAATTCAAGTTAAAGATTATGGAATAGGAGTACCTAAAGAGGATTTGCAAAATTTGTTTCATTCTTTTTACCGTGCAAGTAATACTACTAATATAAAAGGCTCTGGATTAGGATTAGTAATTGCAAAGCAATTTACAGAATTACTAAACGGTAAAATATTAGTTGAAAGTGATGAATTTAAAGGATCTACTTTTACGATTGAATTTCCATATGAGTAGTTATTTTTTTCGTTCAATTACGTAGTTTACCATCAATTCTAAAGCAATTCGGTATTCAGACACAGGAAACTCTTGCAAAATGTGAATAGCATTTTGTTGGTAAGCAATCATTTGTTGTTGTGCATAGTCTAAGCCACCTAAACTAACAACTTTTTCAATCACTTCTTTAACTCTTTTTTTGTTTTTATTGTGATTTTTAACGGAGTTAATCAGCCAACTTTTCTCCTTAGGAGTACAGTTATTTAAAGCATATATTAAAGGTAATGTCATTTTTTGCTCTTTAATGTCAATACCAGTTGGTTTGCCAATAGGACCATCGGTATAATCAAACAAATCATCTTTTATTTGAAAAGCCATTCCAATAATTTCTCCAAATTTTCGCATTTTCTCTATGGTTTCTGCATCATTCGGAGCAACAGAGCAAGCTCCTAAGCTGCAACAGGCTGCAATTAATGTCGCAGTTTTTTTTCGGATAATTTCGTAATATACCTCTTCTGTAATATCTAATCTTCTGGCTTTTTCAATTTGAAGTAGTTCGCCTTCACTCATTTCTCGTACTGCAACAGAAATAATTTTAAGTAAATCAAAATCGTTATTATCTATACTTAAAAGTAAACCTTTAGAAAGTAAATAATCACCAACCAAAACAGCAATTTTATTTTTCCACAAAGCATTGATAGAAAAGAAACCTCTTCGTTTGTTGCTATCATCTACCACATCATCATGAACTAAGGTTGCAGTGTGAATCAATTCAATAACAGAGGCACCTCGGTAGGTTCGTTCGTTGATTAGACCGTTAGAAATCATTTTGGCAGTTAAAAACACGAACATAGGTCGCATTTGTTTGCCTTTGCTGTTTACTATGTAGTAGGTTATTCGGTTGAGCAAAGCCACTTTTGAAACCATCGATTCGTGGAACTTTTTTTCAAATTGTTCCATTTCCTCTTGAATAGGTTGTTTGATTTGCTCTGTAATTTTCATTGAAACAAAGGTAGGAAATGCAAAAGGATTTTGGTAGTGTGTTTAAATTATTTTGACTTATTGGCTAACTGACCGCAAGCTGCATCAATGTCTTTTCCTCTGCTTCTTCGCACTTTGGCAACAACTTGAATTTGTTTCAAAGCTTCTACATATTTCTCTAAGATAGCATCGTCAGCTTGTTGAAAAATACCATTGTCAATAGGGTTGTATTCTATAATATTTACTTTACAAGGCACGTGTTTGCAAAATTTCACCAAAGCATTAATTGCTTCTGGAGTATCGTTGATGCCTTTCCAAACCACGTATTCATAAGTAATTTTACTTTTTGTTTTTTGATACCAATACTGCAAACTATCACGCAATTCGGTTAAGGGGAAATTCTTACTAAAAGGCATGATTTGGTTTCTGGTACTTTCTATAGCACTATGTAAAGAAACCGCTAATTTGCATTTAACCCCATCATCTGCCATCTTTTTAATCATCTTCGGAATTCCCGAAGTAGAAATAGTGATTCTTTTGGCTGACATACCCAAACCATCAGCAGCAGTGATTCGGTCAATGGCTTTCATCACATTAGGGTAGTTCATCAAAGGCTCTCCCATACCCATAAACACGATGTTAGAAAGTGGTCGGTTAAAATACAATCTGCTCTCTTGGTCAATAGCTACCACTTGGTCAAATATTTCTCCTGGTTCTAAATTTCTCATTCGTTTCAATTGGGCAGTAGCACAAAAATTACAATCTAAACTACATCCAACTTGGCTTGAAACACAAGCAGTAGTTCGGGTTTCTGTTGGAATCAATACGCTTTCTACTACCAAACCATCATGTAGTTTTACTGCATTTTTTATGGTGCCATCGTTACTTCGTTGCATTTGATCTACACGAATAGGTTGTACTACAAAATGCTCTTTTAAAAAAGCACGTAAGTCTTTGGATAAGTTGGTAAAATCGTCAAAAGAAGTACATTTTTTACTCCACAACCAATCATAAATTTGGTTACCTCTAAATGCAGCTTGTTGGTGTTGCGTAAAAAACTCTCTTAATTGTTCTTTGCTTAACGAGCGAATGTCTTTTCGTTGAATTTCCATGGCACAAATTTACATAATTTACAGCCTTTGTTAGAGGCTTTGTGCCATGAGCTATTTATATTTGTTGGAAATTAGTGTATCATGCATTTTATATCGGAAGAATTAGAACATTATGTGGAGCAACATTGCAGTCCCGAATCGGATTTGTTGCAACGTTTGAACAAGGAAACGTATCAAAAAGTTCTTCAACCACGAATGTTGAGCGGGCATTTTCAAGGAAGAGTTTTGTCTATGCTATCTAAATTAATCAGACCAGAAAGAGTTTTAGAATTGGGGACTTACACCGGGTATGCTACGCTTTGTTTGGCAGAAGGTTTAAGTCCTTCAGGAGAATTACATACCATTGATATCAAAGAAGAATTGATGAATTTTCAACGAAAGTATTTTGATGCTTCGGGTTATGGGAAACAAATATTTCAGCATGTTGGGCCAGCTTTGGAAATCATACCAACTTTAGATGGGCCATTTGATTTGGTTTTTATAGATGCAGATAAAGAAAATTATATTGCATATTTTCATTTAATATTACCTAAAATGAAACCTGGAGGGATTATTCTGTCTGACAACGTGCTGTGGAGTGGTAAGGTAGTGGAATCTTTGCAGCCCAATGACAAAAGTACCGAAGTGTTGTTGGAATACAACCAATTGTTAGCCACCCATACAAAATTAGAAACTGTTTTGTTACCCGTTAGAGATGGATTAACAGTGAGCAGAGTGATTAATTAATCTAATATAGAATTGTTGTTTATGTAAAATTTTATAAATATTTAATGATTCTAACATTTTGAAAAAACCAGTTTTTTGTTTCTCTGCAATTATATATATACCGCAATTCCTATAAATATATGAAGTAAAGTTTGCAAACTGAAGCATAGTTATACTTTAAATTACATGTTTTGTGTTCTCTTCGTTTTTAAGACATTAATTTTTTATTTTCAAAAAGTAAAAATTTCATTCATGGCAACAAAAAAACCAACCTAATTGGCTGGCCTTTTAAGAATATTTAGATTTTAATTACTCTACAGTTACAGTGTCTAGAGCTTCCGTATTAATTTCTTGCAAAGTTTCTTCTAACAATTCCACTTGCATTTCTTCTACTACAGGTTCTTCTGTAGAAATGGTTTCGGCAACATGTCCTCCTAATAAAGGTGCAATCACCAAACCAACCAAGCAAGTTAATTTGATTAAAATATTCATAGATGGACCTGAAGTATCTTTAAATGGATCTCCAACGGTATCACCGGTTACTGCAGCTTTGTGAGCATCTGAACCTTTGAACGTCATTTCTCCATTGATCATTACACCAGCTTCAAATGATTTCTTGGCATTGTCCCAAGCTCCACCTGCATTATTTTGGAAAATAGCCCACAATACACCAGAAACAGCAACTCCTGCCATATAAGCTCCTAAAGCTTCTGCACCCATTACAAAACCGATAATTACCGGAGTAATAATGGTAATTGCACCTGGCAACATCATTTCTCTTAAAGCAGCTTTGGTAGAAATTTCAACACATTTAGCGTATTCTGGCTTTCCGGTACCTTCTAAAATACCTGGAATTTCTCTAAACTGTCTTCTTACTTCCTGCACCATGTCCATCGCAGCTTTTCCAACCGATTGCATAGCCAAGGCTGAAAATACAACAGGAATCATTCCTCCAATAAACAAGGCAGCCAATACATCGGCTTTGAAAATATTGATACCATCAATTCCAGTAAAAGTTACATAAGCAGCAAACAAAGCCAAAGCAGTTAAAGCAGCAGAGGCAATAGCAAAACCTTTACCTACTGCAGCAGTGGTATTTCCAACCGAATCTAAAATGTCTGTTCTTTGACGAACTTCTTTTGGTAATTCGCTCATTTCAGCTACACCACCTGCATTGTCAGCAATAGGTCCGAAAGCATCAATTGCTAACTGCATAGCAGTGGTTGCCATCATGGCAGAAGCAGCAATTGCTACTCCATAAAAACCAGCCAATTCATACGATCCCCAAATGGCAATTGCAAATAATAAAACGGAAGAAAAAGTAGATTTCATACCAGTAGCCAAACCAGCAATGATGTTGGTTGCAGCTCCGGTTGAGGAATTTTGAACAATATTTAATACTGGTTTTTTCCCCAAAGCAGTGTAAAATTCTGTAAAAGCAGAAATCAAATAACCAACCGATAAACCAACCAAAGTAGCGTAAAATACATGACGACTTGGAATATCTTTGATGCCTTCTCCAAAAAAGTTCATTTGGATGGTATCTGGCAACATCATTTTGATCAAAAACCAACCTGCTATAGCTGAGATTAACATCGAAACGATGTTTCCTAAATTTAGTGCACTTTGTACCTGAGCCTCTTTGGCTTCATTATTTTTAATACTTACCAACCAAGTTCCGATGATGGAAGCAATAATACCTACACCTGCAATTACAATAGGCAACAAAATTGGTCCCATTCCATTATAAGCATCTGAAAACTGCTCTCCATTTGCCGTTGTCATGTCTTTAATGATGTAGTTTCCTAATACCATCGAAGCCAAAACGGTTGCAACGTATGAACCAAATAAATCTGCACCCATACCAGCAACGTCACCTACATTATCCCCTACGTTATCTGCAATGGTAGCAGGGTTACGAGGATCATCTTCTGGAATACCTGCTTCTACTTTTCCAACCAAGTCAGCACCTACGTCAGCAGCCTTGGTATAAATACCACCACCTACACGGGCAAACAAAGCGATAGATTCTGCTCCTAAGGAGAAACCAGCCAATGCCTCTAAAGCGATGGTCATTTCTGTATAAAAATCTCCTCCTTTACCAACAAACATGTTTAAAAAAATAATAAAAAACAAGCTCAAACCTAACACTGCCAATCCGGCAACTCCCAAGCCCATTACGGTTCCTCCGCCAAAGGATACTTTTAAAGCTTTTGGCAAACTAGTTTTGGCAGCTTGGGTGGTTCGAACATTAGAATTGGTTGCAATACGCATCCCAATATTACCTGCCAAAGCAGAGAAAAAAGCTCCAACAACAAAAGCTACCACAATAATCCAATGTGTAGTTGGAACAAATCTAGATATAGTAAATAATGCAATAGATGCTATTACCACAAAAATTGCTAAGATTCGGTATTCCGCATTTAAAAATGCCAATGCACCTTCTTTGATGCTTTTTGAAATACCTTGCATTTTTTCGTCACCTGCATCTTGTTTGTTTACCCACATTGCCATGTAGCCCATGTAAGCCAACCCTAGAATTGCCAATATTACCGGCAAATAAATCATCATTGATTCCATAAATGGTTTGTTTTATAATTTTACAACGATTGCAAAAGTATAAAAACGAAAAGGATTTAGAAGATTTTTTGTTTAAAAAACGTTACTAATTTTGCCTATTTACTATAGTTTTTGAGATAAACATCATATATGCGATAAATACCATATCCGGTAGAAGCACCAAATAAATAACCACAGAAAATATCGATAGGGTAGTGCAAACCAAGATATATTCTGCTGTAGGCAAAAATGAATGGGAATACGAATAATAACAATGCAAAGCGATAGTGCTTTTTAAGCAAAAAGAACAATAGTGTGGTAGTTGCCATAGAGTTGGAAGCATGTCCGGAAAAGAAACTATACTTGCCACCATCTTTTACAATTCGGATGATGTTTTGTAAATGTGCTTCATGGCATGGTCTTAAACGTTGGGTAAGATTTTTCACCAAATTGGTTCCTTGATCGGTGATGGTGATTAAAATAGCTAATGCAATGACCAAAAATCCAAAATTTTTCCAACCATATTTTTTGATAAAAAAATAAAACACCACCACAAACAACCATACCCAATTGGCTTGCTTGGTTAAAAATAACCACATTGGATCCCAACTTTCCGAACCTAGGGAGTTGAGGTATATAAAAACTTGTTCGTCGAGTTGTTTGATTTTTTCCAACATAAGGATAGCAATTAAAAAGAACCTCTCTTGATGGGGCCTGTAATTTGATCGATGTCTTCTTCTAGTTTTTGGATGTTATCAGGCACTGGGTTAAAATTTTGCAAAGGCTTTTGTAGTGCCTCTTTGGCTTGATCTATTTCTTGTTGAATTGGGTTTTGTAGGATATCATCTAAACCAGCACTTTTATTGATTTCCGTTTTGAGTTCGTTGGTAGCGTTTTTTACTTGGTGGATGATTCTACCTAAAGTTCTTGCCAATTGCGGAATTTCTTTTGACCCAAATAGCATCAAAATAATCACCAAAACAAAAATAAATTCAAAACCGCTGATACCAAACATGTAAATATTTTTTGCAAAGATAAAAAACCCCAAAAGATGAATAGGACTTTTGGGGTTTTTGATGGGTTAAATTTTGTTATTTGTTGTCAAATTTTGACTTTACTTCCTCTTTTGGCCAAACATTGTTACTTACATCAATATCGGCAGTTTCCAACTTTGGATCTAATTGTATTTTTTTTACTTTTTTATCTGTTGCAAAAACTCTGGTTGCGGTTTGGTTGTTTTTTCTCCAAATTTGTTCGCGGAATTTGTGCAATTCTTTGGTCCCATCTTCAAATTCTAATTCCACAATAATTGGCATAATCAATCCTCCGGGTTTGTCAAAAGTTACTTCGTAAAAAAATTGAGGATTTTTAAATTCAGCTCTTTCTTCTGCAGTAAAATTCTTTTCTATGAATTTTTCCAACGATTCGAAATCTTTAACTTGAAATCCTTTTTTGTATTTGTCATTCAATTCTGCATGCCCATCCGGAATCATATATAAATATGGTCCAGGTTGTATTCCAAACCTACCTCTGCGTTGTGCAAATTGCTCTTGTTCTTTGGTTGGGTCTAACGAAACGTAGTATTGTTTTACTTCTTTAATTCCCATATCTACATAATCGGTAGAGTAAAACCAACCTCTCCAAAACCAATCCAAATCTACAGCAGAAGCATCTTCCATAGTGCGGAAAAAGTCCTCCGGAGTTGGATGTTTGAATTTCCAACGGTTGGCATAAATTTTAAAAGCATAATCAAACAATTCTTTTCCCATTACGGTTTCACGTAAAATATTAAGTGCAGTTGCAGGCTTTCCGTAAGCATTTGGTCCGAATTGATGGATGACTTCAGAGTTGGACATGATAGGCTCTAAAAAGTCTTGGTTGCCACTCATGTATGGAACAATTTTCGCAGCAGGCCCACGTTGTGAAGGATAGTTTTCTTCAAACTCCTGTTCTGTCAAATATTCTAAAAAGGTATTCAACCCTTCATCCATCCATGTCCATTGTCTTTCGTCAGAATTTACAATCATCGGAAAGTAATTGTGTCCAACTTCGTGGATGATCACACTAATCATCCCGTATTTAATTCGGTCAGATACATAACCGTTTTTGTCAGGTCTGCCATAGTTCCAACAAATCATTGGGTATTCCATTCCTTGGTCTTCTGCCGAAACAGATACTGCTTTTGGGTACGGATAATCAAAGGTGTGTTTGGAATAGGTTTTTAATGTTTGTGCTACAGCTTTGGTAGAATATTCTCCCCACAACGGATTGGCTTCGTTTGGATACAACGAAATTGCCATTGGAGTTGTGGTTTCTAACTTAACAGCCATAGCATCTAAAATGAATTTTCGTGAAGTGGAAAATGCAAAATCACGTACATTCTGGGCTTTAAAATGCCATGTTTTGGTAGAGGTTGCAAAGCCTTTTTCCGCTTTTTTAGCATCTTCTGGAGTTACCACCAACACAGGTTTATCAAATGTTTTTTGTGCTAATTCGTATCTTTTTACTTGTTCGGCAGTAAATACATCTTTACGATTTTGTAAATCTCCGGTAGCTTCCATTACGTGGTCAGAAGGAACGGTAATTTTTACATCGTAGTTTCCAAAGGTTAAAGCAAATTCTCCGCTTCCCCAAAACTGCATATTTTGCCAGCCTTCTACATCGTTGTACACAGCCATTCTTGGGAAAAATTGAGCAATCACATAAATGCGGTTGCCATCTTCTAATTCTTCATACCCGGAACGACCTCTATCTACTTGATAATTATTAATGTTATACCACCATTTGATAGAAAATGTAAATTTTTCTTTTGGTTTTAATGGTGTATCCAAATTGATTCGCATCATGGTATTATTGATGGTATGCGATTGGTTGTTTCCTTTGCTGTCTTTTACATATTCGATGTTAAAGCCACCATCAAAACTAGGTTGTAAAAACGACTTGGTTAAAGTGGTTGGAGTATATCCTGGTGAAACTCTTTCGCTATTGATCAATTTGTTGTCAGAGGTTCTCTTTTTTTCATTTTGGTCTAATTGCACCCATAAATATTCTAATGGTTCAGGAGAATTATTGTAATAGGTTACGGTTTGAACTCCGTATAATTTTTTGTGTTTATCATCTAAAGTAATTTCCATTACATAGTCGGCTTGTTGTTGGTAATAAGCCGGACCTGGTGCCCCTGATGCTGTTCGAAACATGTTTGGAGTAGCATACAAGGAGTAGTTTTGGCTAAACTTGTTATTATCGTATTTGCCTGGCTGACGTTCCTTTTTGTCTGTTTCTTGAGCAAAAACTAACAATGGTAATAAACACCATAAGAGGATTTTATTCATTTTTGAGTTCTTTTAGTTAAATAAAACGTGCTAAAATATCTAATTTTAGGGATTTGGTTGCTAAATAATCCTTAAAAAATGACAATAGCAATGGCAATAACAATAGAAATGAAAATGATAAATGAAAGAGATTGACTACTGATGAGGATGAATATTTAGTTTTTCAAAACAAATTCTTTCTCTTTTTTGGAGTTTACCAATAGCTCGGTGAATTTTTGGTTGCCAAATTTTACATGTAAAATATTTTGTTGGTCGGGTTCTAATTCCATCAAAGAGGCATTTTTAATGGTAATTTTTTTGGGTTTGGTTACATTTTTAACCAACAAATAGCAAATCAACACATCGTCTTCCACTTCTTTTAAATGAAATTGTAAAGCCATTTTTTTTTGGTTAACAATGATTTGGTTGTTTTCTAACAAATAATCTATAAGTAATTTAACATCTTCTGCGGATTCTTTTTTATCACCTAAATAAAACACTCGTTGGTGTTTTTTTTCTAACGCTCTATTCATATCGTCTAAAAAATATCGAGAAGTAATTTCCATCTGACTCTTTTTTTCGTTCCATTCCACTTGGTTTACCGACACATAAAATTTATGGGTGAAGGAAACCAGAATAAAGTACAGAAAGGTGTAATGAAGAAATTTATTGTTCATTTTTATTTATTGTTAGACTTTTGAAATCATAATAACGAAAAAATTTTGGCATAAAAATTTAAAATAAAATATTGACATGATATGATAAATTATAAAAATGATTTTTCAACCTAAGAAATAAAAATTAATGATTTGTATCACTTTTTTTTTCGTTTACAATAGTGCCAAAATTATTACCGGCAACCCCACATTGTTTTTATTTACTGAAATAAATTGGGTAAGGTTCTGTAAAATACTCAAAATTAATTTCAAAATATTCGCAAATTTTTTGCATTAATAAAAAATCAACTTTATCGGTATTACCACTTTCTATTTTGCAAATAGTACTTTGTGCAATATTTAGATCACTAGCCAGTTCTTGTTGCGATATTTTTTTCTCTTCTCTTAATTTTCTTAGTTTATAACCAATAGTATTCATAATTAGGGTTTATTTTATTTGCAAAACAAATATAGTAGGTTTAATTTTATTAAAGCGACTTTTATTTTAAGGCAAATAAGTGTAAGTGTTTAAGAAATTAGCTAATACATTAAAATTATTCCAAACGGAATAGTTCATGAGCTTAAAATTAATTAGGTTTGTTTTGTTGCTAGCACATTAATTTTAAATTATTTTTTATGAAAAAATCTTTTAATCTTTTATTAATTATGCTCATGTTTTTTATTTCTTGTACAACTGATTCAACACAAGAGACAGCAATTTTAGATAAGAAGCATTCTGTTGAGTATAAGAGAAACAATTACTTCTTAAATAATGACGGTAGTGTTTCAAAATTTTCAAACAATGTTAAAAATTACAATATATATTCAGAAATGCCTTTGGAAGGAAATTTATTTATTTCAAAAAATTTGAACACAAGTTCTGTGGGAAGTTTTATTTTTAGAATTACTCATACTGAAACAAATGAATATATTGACTTGCATAATTTTGTTGAATATGATGAGTATTATACATTTGAAGTTTTAACAAGTACGGGTGTTAATTTAACAGGGTTTAAATTTTATGACAAATCTTTAATAAATATAACAAATTTAGATAAAAATAGTAACCAAACATTTGCATGTCCATTATGCTCAATTTTAGTCCCGGTAATTGTAAAAGCTGTAATAGAAGCTTTGCAGGATACAGATATGGAACAGTGCAGAAAATCTATGCCTAAAACATGTCCAGAGGGAAAAGCCCCCTATATGGAATTCAGCGAAGGTTTGTTTTCTACTACATGTAATGTTGGATGCAGATAAATGAATATGGTTAGGAAAGATAATCTATTACTAAAGTTAGGTGTAGCAATTTATTGTTGCACCTTACTAATGTTATTTTTTTTCATTGATGAAAAATATTACTTTGAAAAGATTGCAAAAATTCAAAATTTTTGGCTTTTTGTTTTCATGGCATTATTTATTGCTCCAATATTTGAGGAGATTTCATTTAGGGGTATTTTTGTTAAAAACAAATTTTTAAATGTGGTTTCAATTGTTCTTTCATTGTTTTATATAATAATTACAAATAACCATTATTTAATTATATTTTTTCTTTCTTTCGTAATTATAAAACTTTTTATCAATAAAGTAAGATTTTTAAATTATTGGTATTTATATATAATTAACAGTATTATATTTTCTCTAGTACATTATAAATTAAATGTATTTTTAAATTTTGAAAGAGTTCTTCCAGTTTTTATTCAATTTAGTGCTGGTTTGATTTTAATTTGGGTTGTTATTAATTATGGTTTAATATGTTCAATGTTAGTTCATTTATTTATGAACTTTTTGGTAATAATACCTTTATTTATATCAATACAATATGTGGATACAAAAGAAAAAACAACTGAAAATAATATGTACCAACTAAAGTTAGTTGAAACACCAATTCTAAACGGAAGCATAACAGTTTTTAATATGCCAAATGAAAGGGAAGTAATTATAAAAAAAGCAAATCTTTTCAAAATCATGAATTATTTTAATATAGATGTTAAAAGATATAAACCTGTAAACAATCCATTTATAAATTATAATCTCCAATTAAGCACGAAAAAAGAAGATTTAAAAATTGAAGAAAGTGAAGTTGTTAAATTATTTATCGAATCTAAATTAATTGAAAAAATTGAATAAAATTTTTACTTAAAACCTTTCCTTTTATTGATTAAAAATTCTGTGATATAAAATTCTTGTTTGCCAGCCATTAGTTTTTTAAACTCCGGTTCTTTTTCGCAAAATTGTAAAAAGTCTTCAATTTGTTCAGGTTTTAGTTCTAGAGTCTCGGTAAAAAAAGTATAAGTAAATTTTTCTTTTAACAAGTCGGCACTTACTTTTTCGTAATCTATTTTTTCTTGTTTCTTTTTGCTTTTTCCAAAAACTGCGTCTTTTACTAACTTTCCTATGGCTACAAAATTCATTCCATATGGGATTGAGCCATCACTTGGCATAGTACTATTTTTTGGAGAAGTAATCACATCGTCTGTAAATTGTTGATCTGTTACCGATTTGCTGTCAAAACTTTCGTACATGTCATAAATTTGAATGTTTTTTGCATCTTTTGCCAAGTCACCTGTTAGTGATTTTGGGGTAATCACTACTTCATTTAGTTCGTTTATAAACATGTTGAGTTCCACTTTGTACACGCGAAGTTTAAAATCGCTTTCTTCTAAAACAATAGATACTGGTTTGATTTGTACACTTTGAAAAACCAATGTGTCTTTAGGTTTGGCATATAAAGTATAAAACCCTTGGGCATCGGTAATGGCCCCTTTGTTAGAGTTTTTGTTGAATACTTCTATGTTTTCAATTTGTACTTCGGTAGAAACAATTTGTCCACGCAAAATGCTTCTTGGAATCAATTGTGCATAAGAGAATTGAAAAAAGATCAAACAAAGGAGTAAAATTTTGTTCATGTAATTGTTTTAGTTAAAGGTATAAAACGGTCGCGACTTTTTTGTTAATCTTCTTTTAAGCTTTCTAAAAAATCGAAGGAAAGTTCCGAAAGTTTTAACAAAGCTCGGTCTTTTTGATATTTATCTACCAAATCAAACAAATCAGGATCTTCAATAGCATAATACAAAAAACCTTCTACATAAATCTCTGGAATTTTTAAATTTTCTATACAATAACTTGCTGGTGCATATAAACTTAATCGAGTTCTTAGGATATTTTTCTTTTCATTGGCCAATTCTTTTTTCAACATTTTTGTCCTTCCCGAAATCCAATTGATGATAGGATCTAATGGTAAAAACCCTCCACCGGTATTTGCTGTGTATAATCTTCTTTCTGCTACGGTATATCTTTTTGGGGTGTAGTTAATGCCTAAATCTTTTAATGTTATTGCACGGTCTCTAACAACTACTTCTTCTAATTCGGTAGTTTTTTCGATCATTTTTACGCTCATGGCGCCATTGGTAAAGTCTTTGGCAGAAACCGATTGTCTCCAAAACTCTAAGTGCACTGCATTAAATACCAACAAATCGTCTTCAGAAACATCTATGGTAAAAGTTCCTTTAGAATCTGTTATGGTTGTTTTTTCGTTAGAAAGATTGATAACGTGAACCCCTTCCACCATAGCGTTTCCTGCGGTTATGGTGCCTGTAATTTTTTTGGTTTGTCCAAGTAAAAGAGTAGAGCAAAATAATAACAACCAAATTTTACGCATTTGTAGGAAATTATGTGGTAAAAATATTTGATTTTAGCATTCCATTCGTTTTTGTTGTCCCCAAATATTTGTTAATAATATTGGTTAAAACGATGCTGTTATCTGTTGGAATATGTATTTTTGTTTGCCAATCATTTGTGTATTTTAGCTATGCGTAAAGCCATCATTGCCAGTACTTCTACCTTACATGGTGGAGGATATTTAGAATATTTACAGCCCACCTTTCAAGAGTTTTTTAAAGAAACCAAACAATTGCTTTTTATTCCATTTGCACGTCCTGGAGGGATTTCGCATGATGCTTACACCGATAAAGTAGCGGTTTTTTTTCAGAAAATGAACATACAAGTGCAAGGCTTGCATATGTTTGAAAATCCTAAAGAAGCTATTTTACAAGCAGAAGCCATTTTTACAGGAGGAGGCAATACTTTTGTTTTGGTAGATCAATTGCATCGTTTTCAATTAATGCCAGTAATCAAACAAGCGGTAAACCAAGGAACATTGTATTTAGGTTCATCTGCCGGAAGCAATATTGCCGGATTAACCATGCAAACAACCAACGATATGCCCATAGTATATCCGAGTAGTTTTCAAACCATTGGATTGGTGCCATTTAATTTGAATCCACATTATTTTGATCCAGACCCAAACTCTACCCACATGGGAGAAACTCGTGAAACCCGAATTAAAGAGTTTCATGCTTTTAATTCCCAGCCTGTAGTTGGCTTGCGTGAGGGAAGTTGGTTAGAAGTGGTTGGGGATACCATCACTTTAAAAGGTAACTTGCCTGCCAGAATTTTTACTACTCAACAAGTACCTTATGAATTAGATTCGAATAGTATCTTAGCTTTTTAATAACTTATGATTTCACGAAACACCATCGACCAAGTATTTGAAACTGCCCGAGTAGAGGAGGTGATTGGTGATTTTGTACAACTCAAAAGGGCCGGAAGTAATTTAAAAGGTTTAAGTCCGTTTTCTAGTGAAAAATCACCTTCATTTATGGTGAGTCCGGTAAAGCAAATTTGGAAAGATTTTAGTTCCGGAAAGGGAGGAAATGCGGTGACTTTCATTATGGAGCATGAGCATTTTACTTTTCCGGAAGCCATTAGATATTTGGCTAAGAAATACGGAATTCCGATTGAAGAAACCGAAGAATCTTCGGAAGAAAAAATCCAAGCTCAAGAAAAAGAAAGCTTGTATTTGGTATCGGAATTTGCAGCAAAATATTTTCAAGAGCAATTATTTCAATCGGAAGAAGGTAAAGCAATTGGCTTGAGTTATTTTAAAGAAAGAGGCTTTGCCGAGCATACTATCGAAAAGTTTGGATTGGGTTACTCTCCCAACCAATGGGATGCTTTTACACAGCATGCTTTGCAAAAAGGTTTCCAAATGACTTACTTGGAAAAAACAGGGTTGACCATTGTAGGAGAAAACCGAAACATCGACCGATTTAAAGGTAGGGTCATGTTTCCTATCCATAGTATGTCGGGAAGGGTACTAGGTTTTGGAGGTCGTATTTTAACCAACGATAAGAAAGTAGCCAAATACCTCAATTCTCCTGAAAGTGAAATTTATTATAAGAGCAAAATACTTTACGGAATTTTTCATGCCAAACAAGCCATAGCCAAGTTAGATCGATGTTATTTGGTTGAAGGATATACCGATGTAATTCAAATGCATCAAGCAGGAATTGAAAATGTGGTAGCAAGCTCCGGTACAGCTTTAACAACCGAGCAAATTCGTTTGATAGGTCGATTAACCAAGAATATTACCGTTCTTTTTGATGGCGATGCTGCTGGTTTACGTGCTTCTATCCGTGGAATTGATTTGATTTTGGAAGAAGACATGAATGTTAAGGTTTGTACTTTTCCGGATGGAGATGACCCCGATAGTTTTGCCAAAAAAACTCCTTATGGTGAGTTGCAATTGTACTTGAATGAACAAGCCCAGGATTTTATTCAATTCAAAGCTTCGTTATTGATGCAAGAAAGCAAAAATGATCCTATCAAAAAAGCGGAAGTCATTCGAGATATGGTGCAAAGTATTGCCAAAATTCCAAATCGAATTAAAAAGGAAGTTTACATACGCGAATGTGCTCGATTGATGGATATTTCGGAAGAGGTATTGTTCAATACCTTGGCTCAGATTACCCAAAAAGAACTTTTGCAGAGTAAAAAGTCGGAATCCAGTGAGGTAGTGAAACCAATGGAAGTGGTAAAAACTCCAACAGCAACTTTACTGAATACCCAAGAAATGTTGCACAAAATGGAGCGAAAACTATTGGAAATTTTACTTTTATATGGTGAAATGGAAGGGGAGTTTGTGGACTATTATATTGAATTGAATGAGTTTGGGAAAGAAATTGAAAAACACGAAACAATTAAGTGTCCGGTATACCAACGCATTTACTTGAGTTTACAGCAAGATGAAATTGCTTTTTCTAACCCCATGTTTAAAAATATTTATGACGATTGTATTTTGGCTTTTACCCAAGGTAATTTTGATCGAAACCAATGGATGCAACAGTTAGAACCAGATGCCATGGCATTGGTGACTCAAATTTTAATGCAAGAAGACAAGTACGAACTACATGCTTGGTTTGAAAAGAAAAATATTTTGGTAAAAGAACGCAAGGATGTGTTGGTAATTAGTGGTTTGACCCAAGACACCATTGTGAGCTACCGAGAATTTTTAATCAAAAAAATGGTAAACGATTGGCAAAAACAATTACAAGATTTGACCACAGATGAGGTTATGGAGGTGCTAGGAATGATTAATGATTATAATAAACTAAAAGCTTATATTTCCCATAAAATAGGTAGGTTGAGAACTTTTTAAAAAATTTCCAATTTCTTCGCTTTTTCAATCAAATCCACCACATTGGTAACCTGAAATTTATTTAATAAACGAAGTTTATATGTGCTGATGGTTTTCTCGTTGAGGTTGAGAATTTTTGAAATTTCAATGTTCTTTTTACCACAACTAATGTATCGTAGCACTTCCATTTCGCGGTTAGATAACTTGCGATACAAACGTTCGTTTTTGTTTAGCTTTAATATTTGAGAAATGTTATTTCTTAATTGATCATTGTAAATAATGGCACCTTTGTATACACGAATAATTACTTTACAAAGGTTTTCTAATTTTTCTAATTTAGAAACAAAACTTGATGCACCTGCTTTAATGGCATTTGGTGCATAAATTCCTTCAGACAGTGCAGTAAAAATAATTACTTTGGTTGAAGGATTTTCCTTCATCAATTTTTTTAATTGGTTGATACTGTCAAAACCCTCCAATTCAAAATCTATCACCAGTATATCGATAGGTTTGATTTTTAAAATATCTTCCACCATATCAAAAGAACCTACCTGTGCATCAATTTTAATTTCAGAATGGTCCTTAAAAAAAGAACGAATTCCAAAGTGAGTAACTGGTTGGTTATCTGCAAAACAGACCTTAATCATAAAGTGTTGATTTTTAAGAACTTCAAATTTAGTTAATTAACTAACAGAAAACTATCAATTGCAATAAAAGTTATAAATATCACAAATTTTTGATTTCTTCAGAAATATAACACACCGGAATCGGTTGCATCTTGTGTTGGTTGGCTCGATTTAATCGGGTATAAATTTCCATTACTTCTTTTTCTCTTTCATTAAATTCTAATGATTCCTTCCCAATTTCTTTTTGATGCATGGCCCATTCTAACTCATCATAACTGGCACCCAATTGGTCTTCATCGGTTCGATTATCTCCAAACAAACCATCTGTTGGAGCAGCTTTTAAAATACTCTCCGGAACTTGTAAATATGCTCCTAACTCATATACTTCTGATTTCATTAAATCGGCAATCGGACTCAAATCCACACCACCATCTCCGTATTTGGTATAAAAACCAACTCCAAAATCTTCTACTTTGTTTCCTGTACCTGCAACCAACAAACCGTGAATTCCTGCCAAATAATACAAAGATGTCATCCGTAATCTAGATCGGGTATTTGCCAAAGACAAATCTACTTTTTGGGTATTTTCCACAATCGGTAAAATAGATATCATTTGTTCAAATGTTGCGGTTAAGTCTAACGAAACATCTGAAACATTTGGGTAAATGGTTTTCAAATTTTCAATGTGTTCCGATGCTCTGTTTACTTGGTTGTGTGCTTGATGGATAGATAACTGCACACAAAGTGTTTTCAATCCGGTTTTGGCACACAAGGTAGAAGTTACGGCACTGTCAATGCCACCCGAAACACCAACTACAAATCCGGAAACATTCGCTTTTTTGGCATAATCTGCCAACCATTGTACAATGTGTTCGCTTACTTTAACAGCATTAATTTTAGCATTTTTTTGATACATAGCACAGAAGATATTACGCGGTTAAGTTTATCTTTGTTCCCACAAATGTACCATTTTTATGTTGGAGGTTTTTAAGAAAAAAAGCAAATTTCGCATTATTTTAATGTCGTTTTTGGGATTGTTTATTTTATCATGTAACCAAAAATCAAAAGAGCAAAAAGAGGCAGCAAAACTTCCCATTGAAATGGAGTTGGTTCGTTTGGATCAAATTTTATACGAATCGGATGTGCTAGATTTTCCAAGAATTAGAAGGGAGTTCTCCTCGTTTTTTCCATTGCAATTTCCCGATAGTGTATTTATTAATAAAATAACCAATCCGTTATATCAACAATTGTATAAAGAGGTGAAAAAGACCTTTTCGGATGATAAAGAATTGGTGGAGAGCTTTGTACCTACTTTACAGTTGATCAAGTATCACTTTCCGCAAATCAAGTTACCTAATAAAATGATAGGATTGATTTCGGATATGGATTACGAGAACAAGGTTATTTTTACAGTTTGTTTTTTGATTGTTTCTTTGGATTTGTACTTTGGGGAAGAACATAAATTTTATGATGATTTTTACGAGTACCAACGTCAAAATTTTAGAAAAGAAATGATGGTTTCTGATTTGGTTTCTGATTTTTCAACGTATATAGTGGAACCAAATAGAGATCGTTCGTTGTTAGCACAAATGATTTTTCATGGAAAAGAACTGTATTTAAAAGACATTTTATTGCCAAATACTTTAGAGGAACACAAAATAGGGTATACCAAAGCACATTTAGATTGGTGCAAAGAAAATGAAGGTAACATTTGGCGATATTTTATAGATAATAATTTGCTGTATGATACCTCATTTCATACCTACCAAAGGTTTTTAGAGCCCGGGCCTTTTTCAAAATTTTATATGGAATTTGACAACGAGACTCCAGGTAGAATTGGTGCTTGGGTAGGATGGCAAATAGTAAGAAATTTAATGAAGAATAATCAAGTGTCTTTACAGCAAATGCTGCAGATGGATGCCAAAGAAATTTTGGAATTAAGTAAATACAAACCCAAAAATTAATCTGATGTCAAACAAAGTGTCTCACATTACCTTACAAGTAGAGGTAGACGAAAATAATATTCCTGAAAAATTAGCATGGAATGCCCCGGATGGTGGCATTCAAAACGAAACAACCAAAGCTTTATTTTTAGCTGTTTGGGATCATAAAAATTTAGAATCGTTACGAATAGATTTGTGGACAAAGGATATGCCTGTGGATCAAATGAAAGAATTTTTTCATCAAACCTTGGTGAGTATGGCTAATACCTACGAACGTGCCACTAACGACCACTTGTTGGCCGAAACCATGCGTGATTTTTGTGCTTATTTTGGAGAAAAAATTAAAGGAGAAGAGTAATTAAAAACTTTGATTTTTGGCTTTAAAGAACGATTCGTTAATTTCTGCAATGTAATGTAATAATTCTTCTTTTCCTGATTGGTTTTCCGAAGAAGTTACAAAGTGCAATGGGGTTTGTTCCCAGCCTACTTCGTGTAGTTTTTTCTCGTAATCTTGCACCAAAGTTTTGGCTTTGTTAATACCAACTTTATCGGCTTTGGTAAAAATAATAGCAAACGGGATTTCCTGATTTGCCAAATATTCCAAAAACTCTAAGTCGATTTTTTGTGCTTCTAAACGAATGTCGATCAACACAAAAGCAGCTACCAATTGCGCTCTTTTTTCAAAGTAGTCGGTAATAAATTGTTGAAATACCTTTTTGGTAGATTTTGATACTTTTGCATATCCATAACCGGGTAAATCAACCAAAAACCAATTTTTGTTGATCAAAAAGTGGTTGATTAATTGGGTCTTTCCAGGTCTTGAAGAAGTTTTAGCCAAACTTTTTTGGTTGGTAAGCATGTTAATTAACGACGATTTCCCAACATTACTTCTTCCAATAAAGGCATACTCCGGTAAAATGTCTTTCGGACATTTACTTACTTCAGAGTTGCTGATGACAAATTCAGCTGTATTTATTTTCATTTGAATATTGGATTAAATCCCTCTTTTTTGCAACCAGGCATACAACAATTCGTTAAAGGTGTCCGGATGCTCCATCATGGCAGCATGGCCGCACTTTTCAATCCAAAATAATTCTGAATCTGGGAGTAATTTGTTAAAATCTTCAGCTACATTAGGTGGAGTTACTTTATCATTTTCACCCCAAATAATACAGGTAGGAGTTTGCATTTTAGGTAAATCTTTACCCATATTGTGTCTAATTGCACTTTTGGCAATGGTTAAAGTTTTCAATAATTTGATTCGATCATTCACCGTGGCATAAACGTCATCTACAATTTCTTTGGTGGCTATATTTGGGTCGTAAAACACATCTTGTGCTTTCTTTTTAATAAATTCATAGTCTCCACGTTTTGGGTAACTATCTCCCATAGCACTTTCGTAAAGCCCTGAGCTTCCTGTAATAACTAGTGCTTCAACTTTTTCTGGATACATTTTGGTGTAATACAAAGCAATGTGTCCTCCCAACGAGTTTCCAAGTAATATCACTTTTTCAAATCCTTTAAAAATCAAAAAATCTTTTAAATATTTTGAAAAAGCTTTTACATTGGTTTTTAAAATACTCTGGGTGTAAATGGGTAATTCAGGCACCACTATTTTGTATCCTTTTTTTGGGAAAAAATTAGCCACTCCATCAAAGTTACTTAATCCTCCCATTAATCCATGTAATACAACTATCGGTTTGCCTTCTCCAATTTCTAAATAATGGTATTTCCCCTCTTTTTTAAACAATCCACTCATGTGTATTCTGTTGTTTTAGTCACACAAATATAGTGTTTTATCTATCACATCCATCAATCTAAACAATCCCATATTAACATTTCTTATCAGCTTAAGTAATACTTTTTTTTGAGATTTTGTATCTGCCTGAAACCTAGTTTTTTGGGGATATTCGTCTATTATTTCTTTAAAAAATGGATACAAGTGGAAAAACTTATTAACAAAGTGGTATAAAGTGGTAAATTGTGGTAAAAACTTTTTATTTTTGTTTTAAATCTTAGCCAAATTTGATGAGTTCATTTATAGGGACATACGAATGTAAAATTGATACAAAAGGGAGGTTATTAGTGCCCGCTCCTTTAAAAAAGCAGTTATCTTCTTCTTTAGAGGCGGGATTTGTATTGAAAAGATCGGTGTTTCAGCCTTGTTTAGAAATGTATCCAATGGCTGAATGGAATCAAATGATGGAAAAGGTGAATGGCTTAAATCGGTTTGTAAAACAAAACAACGATTTTATTCGAAGATTTACAGCTGGTGTGAAAGTGGTAGAAATTGATAATCTAGGAAGGTTGTTAGTGCCTAAAGATTTATTGATGTTTGCTAAAATGCAAAAAGATTTGGTGTTATCCTCAGCGGTAAACATTATTGAAATTTGGGACAAAGATTTGTATGAAAAAGCTATAGACGATTCGATATTAGATTTTGCTGATTTGGCTGAAAAAGTAATGGGTAATCAAAATGACTACAGAAATGAGTTACCATAGTCCTGTTTTATTGCATCCTTCCATTGATGGTTTAAATATTCGATCTAATGGGGTTTATGTAGATGTAACTTTTGGAGGAGGTGGGCACTCACGAGAAATTTTGAACCGCTTAGGGACAAACGGAAAACTCTTTGCTTTTGACCAAGATGAAGATGCATTGGCAAATGTAATTAACGATAAACGATTTATATTGATTCCAGAAAATTTTCGCTTTATCAAAAGATTTTTAAAATTTCATGGTGTTGCCAAAGTAGATGGGATTTTGGCAGATTTAGGAGTTTCTTCTCATCAATTTGATGATGCTAGTAGAGGGTTTTCTACTCGATTTGAAGAAGTGTTGGACATGCGAATGTCTAAAAAAAATAAGCTAAGTGCAGGTACCATCTTAAATGAATATGATGAGAATGAACTTCGCTTTTTATTACAGACATATGGTGAATTAAAATCTGCTGCAGGAATGGCATATGCGATTGTGAATTTTCGAAAAACCCAACCGATTCAGCATACCGGGCATTTAAAGGAAGCTTTGGCTAGATTTTTACCAAATAACAAAACACATAAAATTTTGGCTCAGGTTTATCAAGCATTCAGAATTGAAGTAAACCAAGAATTACAAGTGTTGCAGGAATTTTTACAACAAACCTTAGATCTTTTGCCCAAAGGAGGTCGATTGAGTGTTATTTCTTATCACTCGTTGGAAGATAGGTTGGTAAAGAGATTTATGCGAAATGGGTTATTTGAAGGAGAGCCCCAAAGAGATATTTTCGGAAATTTTGAAGTTCCTTTTAGAAGTATCGAAAAATTGTTGGTTCCAAATGATGATGAAATTACAGAAAACAATCGTGCACGAAGTGCTAAATTGAGAATTGCTGAAAGAATATGAATAGCTCTAAAAAAATATATGATTTTTTAAAGGCAAAGTACTTGATTGACGACAATGCTTTTGAAAATTGGATGTTTATTTTATTTGTTTTAGCTCTAGCATTAATTATGATAACTAATATCCACAGCTATGAAGCCAAAATTTTTAAAATAGCTGACTTAAGCGCAGAGGTTAAAGAATTAAGATCAGAATTTGTTGATAGAAAATCGGAATTGATGAAGTTGAAAATGGAATCAACCATTACCAAAAAAATGAAGGAAAGAGAGATTATTCCCTCAGATGTGCCACCTGTAAAAGTAAAAGTAATTATTGAAAAAGAACCCAATTGGTGGGAACGTATATGGAAATGAACCAATCATATCATGCCAAAAGATTTTATTTCATCGTATCGTTGATACTATTGATGGGGCTTGGTATTGTGGTAAAATTGGTAAACATTCAGTTAGTGGAGGGAGATTATTATCGCGAAATAGCCAAACAACGAAATATAAAAACACATACCATTCCAGCCAATAGAGGAAATATTTATTCTTCTGATGGTAGCTTGTTGGCTACCTCAATACCAAGTTATACCATCAGATTTGATGCGTTAGCTCCAAAGCAAGAGGATTTTGATACAAATATTGACGACTTGTCAGACTCATTAAGTTTTATTTTGAATAAACCTAAATATAGCATTAAAAGCGACCTAATTAAGGCTCGTAACCAAAAAAATCGTTTCTATTTACTAGCAAGAAAAAGAAGCTATACTGATTATATGCGAATGAAAAAGTTTCCTTTATTCAATAAAGGGCCATATAAAGGTGGGTTTATAGCAGAACAAAAAGTAGAAAGAGAACATCCAATTGGTTTGGTTGCTGAAAGGACTATTGGTTATGAAAGATTTGATGAAAATGGAAACTTGAACGGAAAAGGAATTGAATGGGCTTTTAAAGATTTTTTAAACGGAAAAGATGGAAAGCAATTGATGCAGAAAATGGCTAAAGGCCAATGGAAGCCATTGAGAGATGAAAACGAATTGGAGCCACAAGATGGGTTAGATGTAATATCAACTATTGACGTTTACATGCAAGATATTGCACATCACGCTTTGTTAGACCAATTAATAAAGCATGAAGCAGACCATGGCTGCGTAGTAGTAATGGAAACAAACACTGGATATGTTAAAGCAATATCTAATTTAGGAAGAGATAAAGATGGAAATTATTTTGAAACGGTAAACTATGCCATCAACGAAGCACACGAGCCTGGCTCAACTTTTAAGTTGGTAAGCATGATGGCATTGTTAGAAGATAATTTGGCAGATACGAGTACTGTTTTTAATTCTTATGGAGGAGAAATAACCTTATATAACCGAAAAATCAAGGATTCCAGAAAAGGAGGGTATGGAAACATTTCACTTGGAAAAGCCTTTGAAGTATCTTCTAATACTGTGATTGTTCAGGCTATTTATAACAATTACAAAAACAACCCCAAAGGATTTTTAAAACATGTGTATCAATTAAAGTTACATGAACCTTTAGACCTACAGATACAAGGGGCAGCAGTTCCGTTTGTTCCATCACCCGATAATAAAAAAAGATGGTATGGTACTAGTTTGCCTTGGATGGCTTGGGGTTATGGAGTTTCTATTACCCCTTTACATACTTTAACAATGTACAATGCTATAGCCAACAACGGTGTAATGGTAAAACCATTATTTGTAAAGGAGGTGAAAGAGTGGAATTATTCGATCAAAAAATTTCCCCCAACAGTTATTCAACCTAGAGTTTGCTCGCCAGAAACCGCTAAAAAATTGAAAGGGGCGATGGAAAATGTTGTAAAAAAAGGAACTGCAAGTAAATTATATTCAAAAGATTTTCCGATGGCAGGAAAAACAGGAACCGCAAAAAATAATTACAACCAAGATGATTTACACTATGTTTCTTCATTTGTAGGTTACTTTCCAGCCAATGCTCCTAAGTACTCTTGTATAGTGGTAATTCATAAACCAAGTATCCAAACCGGATTTTATGGAGCAGATGTTTCTGGACCAGTATTTAAAAGAATTGCCCAAAAAGTATACACCAATACCCCATCTCAGAATATAATTAAAAAGATAGATAAATTACCTGAAGAAGTCCAAAACAATTACCAAAATTACTACACTAAATTACAATCTAATATCATACCTAATTTAGTTGGAATGGATGTAATGGATGCCATTGCAATAATTGAAAATTTAGGAATGAAAGCAAAAATTAATGGTGTTGGAAAAGTAAAAAAACAATCGATAAAACCAGGATTAAATATTCAAAAAAATCAAGTGATTTATTTAGAAGTATCATGAAGGTTTTACAAGACATATTATACAAAGTTCGTTTAGATGCAATACAGGGTTCTACCCAAGTAGCTATTCGAAACCTTCATTTCGATTCTAGAAAGGTAGGTTTAGATGATGTTTTTATTGCGATAAGAGGAGTTGGAGCTGATGGGCATTTGTTTATTGAAAAAGCGGTAAATGCTGGTGCAATTGCTATTATTTGTGAAGAGTTTCCAAATATTTTAGTAAATGGAATCACTTATGTTAAAGTACCAGATAGTGCGGAAGCATTGGCATGGATGGCATCTAATTATTATGACCAACCATCTACCAAATTAAAATTAGTTGGTATAACAGGTACCAACGGAAAAACAACCGTTGCCAGTTTGTGCTACCAATTATTCCAAAAAGCGGGTTATGCATGCGGACTTTTATCTACGGTAAAAGTAATGGTAGGCAACGAAACTTTTCCTGCCACCCATACTACCCCGGATCCTATAGCTATTAACCATTATTTAAACGAAATGGTTCAGGCTGGTGTAACTTTTTGCTTTATGGAAGTTAGCTCGCATGGTATTCAACAAAACAGAATTACCGGATTAGATTTTGATGGAGCTGCGTTTACCAATTTAACGCACGATCATTTAGATTACCACAAAACTTTTGCAGCTTACCGTGATGTTAAAAAATCATTCTTTGATGGTCTGACAAAAAAAGCATTTGCATTAACGAATATTGATGATAAAAATGGGGTAGTAATGGTGCAAAATAGCAGAGCAAAAATTAAAAGCTATGCACTAAAGTCTTACGCTGATTATAGAGGGCAAATTTTAGAAAGTCAACTTTCCGGATTGCTTCTTAAAATTAATGAGCAAGAAGTTTGGGTAAAACTAATTGGCCAGTTTAATGCATATAATTTATTGGCAATTTATGGAATAGCCATCGAATTAGGAATGACAGAATTGGAAGTTCTTCGCTATTTATCAGAATTAGAGAGTGTATCCGGAAGATTTCAATATATAATATCTCCAAACAAAATCACAGCAATTGTAGATTATGCCCATACCCCAGATGCCTTACTAAACGTAATAAATACCATAAATGATTTACGAACTAAAAACGAAAGTTTTATAACAATCGTTGGATGTGGAGGAGATAGAGATAAAGGGAAAAGACCCGAAATGGCTGCAATTGCATCAGAAGGAAGCACCCAAGTGATTTTAACTTCTGACAATCCAAGAACAGAAGATCCGATGCAAATTCTAAAAGAAATGGAAACAGGAGTACCTGCTCAAAATTTTAAAAAAGTTGTGAGTAATGTGGATAGAGAGCAAGCTATCAAGATGGCTTGTCAAATGGCAAAGCCTCACGACATCATTTTAATTGCAGGAAAGGGACATGAAAACTATCAAGAAATCAATGGGGTTAAATTCCCTTTTGACGACATGGAAATTGTTAAAAAATACCTGAACCAATAAAACCAAACTATGCTCTACTATCTATTTGATTATCTCGATAAAAACTTTGATATACCCGGAGCAGGTGTATTTCAGTTTATCACTTTCCGTTCCGGGATTGCAATTTTAATGTCGTTGATTTTGTCTACCATATTCGGAAAAAAAATCATAGACTTTTTACGAAAACAACAAGTAGGTGAATCCATTCGAGAACTTGGTTTAGAAGGCCAAGCTCAAAAATCTGGAACTCCAACCATGGGAGGAATCATTATTATTTTTGCCACCTTGGTTCCAGTTTTGTTGTTTGCTAAAGTAGATAATATTTATGTGTTGCTGTTAATCATTACCACCCTTTGGATGGGAACCATTGGGTTTATTGATGATTACATCAAGATTTTCAAAAAAGACAAAAAGGGGTTAAAAGGAATTTTTAAAGTAATAGGTCAAGTTGGTTTAGGATTATTTGTGGGAAGCGTACTGTACTTTCACCCAGAGGTTACTGTACGTAAAGATACCATGCGAACCGATATTTTTTCAGAAAAAAACAAAACCGAAGTAGTGGTTCAAAAAAATGAAAAATCCACTGCAACCACCATACCATTTACCAAAAACAACGAGTTAGATTATGCTTTGATATTAAAGCCATTTACCGATAATTACCAATCATGGGCATGGTTAATTTTTATTCCGGTGGTAATTTTTATTGTAACTGCGGTATCCAATGCAGCAAATTTAACCGATGGGATTGATGGACTTGCAGCTGGTACATCTGCCATATCTGTCGTCACCCTCGGGATATTCACTTTTGTTTCCGGTAACATTATTTTTTCCAATTATCTCAACATTATGTACATCCCAAATTCTGGAGAAATGACAGTGTTTATCTCAGCATTTACCGGAGCATTGGTTGGGTTTTTATGGTATAATAGTTACCCGGCTGCTGTTTTTATGGGTGATACCGGAAGTTTAACCATAGGTGGAATCATCGCAGTAATTGCTATAGCCATTCGTAAAGAATTATTGTTACCTGTATTGTGCGGAATTTTTGTTGCCGAAAATTTATCTGTCATAATTCAGGTTGCTTTTTTCAAATATACCAAAAAGAAATATGGAGAAGGGAAACGGGTGTTTTTGATGTCGCCTTTGCATCATCATTATCAAAAAAAGGGATATCATGAAAGCAAAATTGTCACCCGATTTTGGATTGTATCCATCCTATTAGCCATCCTATCTATTGTGACATTAAAATTGAGATAAATCGTGCAAAATACTTTTCAACATAGCAAAAAAAATCCATCGTGGTTCTCCGATGCAAAAGGACTTTTAGTAGTCTTGGGTGCAGGAGAAAGCGGAGTGGGTACAGCTATATTGGGTAAAAAATTAGGCTACGAGGTTTGGGTATCAGATGCTGGAAAAATTTCAGAAAAATACCAAAAAGTATTAAACGATTACCAAATTGATTGGGAGCAACAGCAACATAGTGAAGAAAAAATAATGCAGGCCCAAGTGGTAATGAAAAGCCCGGGCATACCTGAAAAAGTTGCCATCATTCAGCAATTGATGCAAGCGGGAATTCCGGTAATATCCGAAATTGAATTTGCAGGATATTTTACCAATGCTATTTGTATAGGTATTACAGGAAGCAACGGGAAAACCACCACAACTTCGTTAACTTATCATTTGTTAAAAAGTGCAGGTCTTAATGTTGGATTAGGGGGAAACATCGGAAAAAGTTTTGCATGGCAAGTGGCAGAGCAAAATTATGAGATATATGTGTTGGAGTTAAGCAGCTTTCAGTTAGATGGCATCGAAACTTTTTGTCCACATATTGCAGTATTGCTCAATATTTCTCCAGATCATTTAGACAGATACCAATACCAAATGGATTTGTATATCCAAAGCAAGTTTAAAATTACACAAAACCAAACAGAAGAGGATTTTTTTATTTATGATGTGGATGATCCTATACTATCCGAATGGATTGCTAAATCAACTAGTAAAGCACAAAGAATACCTTTTTCACTGACCAAAAAATTACAACAAGGAACTTACATAAACCAACAAAACATGGAAATCAACATCAATTCAGAAGAGCTTCAAATCGATACACAGTATGTAACATTGGAGGGTAAGCACAATTTAAAAAATGCGATGGCAGCTGCTTCGGTAGCACAACTGATGAAAATTAGAAAGCAAACAATTAGAGAGAGTTTGTCCAATTTTCAAGGGGTAGAGCATCGTTTGGAAAAAGTGTTGAAAATTCAACATGTACAATACATCAACGACTCAAAAGCAACCAATGTAAACGCTACTTTTTTTGCCTTGGAAAGCATGACAAATCCAACAGTTTGGATAGTTGGTGGTGTAGACAAAGGGAATGACTATTCTGAGTTGGTGCCTTTAGTAATGGAAAAAGTAAAAGGCATTGTTTGTTTGGGGGTTAACAATAAAAAGATAATTGATGCTTTTGGGCATATTGTAGATATGATGGTAGAAGTACAAAGCATGCAAGATGCGGTAAAAACTGCACAACATTTAAGTGAAAAAGGCGATACAGTATTATTGTCTCCTGCTTGTGCGAGTTTTGATTTGTTTGAAAATTACGAAGACAGAGGAAATCAGTTTAAACGTGCAGTAAGAATGTTATAATCCGAAAGCGATGCTATTAATGAACTATTTACGTAAATTAAGGGGAGATAAAACCATTTGGGTTTTGTTCGGCATTTTGTCGTTTTTCTCTTTAATTGCAGTGTATAGTTCAAGTACCAATTTGGCTTACACAGCAACAGGAGGGAGTCCGGCAAGTTATTTGGTAAAACACTTTGTGCATATCTGTTTAGGATTACTTTCTATGTATTGGATCCATCGAGTACCTTATCATTACTGGAGAAAATTATCTTACTTACTTCTACCTTTTTTCGGAGTGTTGTTGGTTTACACTTTGTTTAAAGGCACCCAAATTTCTGGAGCAAATGCCAGTAGATGGATACAAATTCCATTGGTTGGAATTTCGTTCCAAACCTCTACGTTTGCCTTTGTATGTTTAATGATTTATGTAGCAGGATATTTAACTAAAACCAGAGAAGAGCCAATTACTTTAAAACATTCTTTATTGTATTTATGGCTTCCGGTATTTGCTACCATGGCATTGATTTTACCTGCCAATTTTTCAACAACAGCCATCATGTTTTCCATGGTGTTGATGTTGGTTTATATCGGAAATTATCCTTTAAAACAATTATTTACAGTTTTAGGATTTGGCTTGATATTGCTTCTTATGTTTGTGTTAATTGCAAAAGCATTTCCAAACAAATTAACTAGCAGGGTAGATACCTGGCAATCGAGAATAGAAAAGTTTGTAAAAAACGATGTGCAAGAGGAGGAACAATACCAAGTAGAGCGAGCCAAAACTGCCATAGCAACGGGAGGAATTACTGGTTTAGGACCAGGAAAATCGGTACAACGAAATTTTTTACCACAATCTTCATCCGATTTTATTTATGCCATAGTGGTGGAAGAGTATGGATTGGTTGGGGCTATAACACTTATAGCCGTTTATTTATTGCTATTTATCCGATTTTTATTGGCAGCACATAAGGCTAGAACCCCATTTGGAAAACTCTTAGTTATCGGTTTAGGTTTTCCAATCATATTTCAAGCATTAATTAATATGGGTGTGGCTGTGAATTTACTACCAGTTACTGGTCAGCCTTTGCCTTTGATTAGTGCGGGAGGAAGTTCTATTTGGGCAGCTTGCATTGCTTTGGGAATTATTTTGAATGTCACCAAAAAAGATGAAGAATTAGCAGAAGAGGAAAAAGAAAACAAACTTCGTGAAGAAGCATTACAACGCTTAATTGACAAACAATTAGAAGAAGAGAAATTGGAAAGTGAAATCAATCCGATGCAACCAATTTTAATCTAATCCAAATGAGACCATATAAATTCATATTAAGTGGAGGAGGAACAGGTGGACATATTTATCCAGCGGTTGCCATTGCCAACGAATTAAAATTCCGATATCCAGATACAGAAATTTTATTTGTTGGGGCAAAAGATAAAATGGAAATGCAAAAAGTTCCGAAAGCAGGATATGTAATCAAAGGGTTGTGGATTTCTGGGTTGCAACGAAAACTAACTTTAGATAATTTAATATTTCCAATCAAATTATTTAAAAGTATGTGGGACTCGTATTTTATTTTAAAAAGATTCAAACCTGATGTTGTGATTGGAACTGGCGGATTTGCAAGTGGCCCATTGTTAAAAGTTGCCAGTATGATGCAAATCCCAACTGTTATACAAGAGCAAAATTCCTACCCAGGAATTACCAATAAATGGTTAAGTAAATCTGCAAAATCAATCTGTGTTGCTTATGATGGAATGGATTCATTTTTTCCAAAAAATAAAGTAGTGTTAAGTGGCAACCCAGTTCGTCAAGATTTATTAGAGGTTTATCAAAAACAAGCGGATTCTATCGAATATTTTGCATTAGATTCTTCTAGAAAAACTTTATTGGTTCTTGGAGGAAGTTTAGGAGCTAAACGAATAAATCAATTAGTTGCTTCACATGTAGATTGGTTAATTAGTAAAAATTTACAAATAATTTGGCAGTGTGGGTCATTGTATTTTGAAACCTATGTTGAGTTTAACCAAAAGAACAACACAAAAGTATTTGCTTTTATTGATAGAATGGACTTAGCTTATGCTGCAGCAGATTTTATAATTTCAAGAGCTGGAGCTTCTTCTGTATCCGAATTGGCTTTGGTTGGAAAACCAGTTATTTTTATACCATCGCCTAACGTAGCAGAAGATCATCAAACCAAAAATGCAAAAGCCTTGGTAGATAAAAAAGCAGCATTAATGATACCAGAGAATGAATTAGAAGCCGATTTTAAAAAAATAGTAAAAGATTTAATTCAAAGTGAAAAGAAGCAACTAAAGTTGAGTAAAAAAATTTATAGTTTGGCAAAACCAGATGCAACTAATACCATAGTAAAAGAAATTGAAAAATGGTTGCCTCAGGAGTTAATTATGTAAAATGGAATTAAGAGACATTCAACAGGTTTATTTTTTAGGGATCGGAGGAATCGGAATGAGTGCCTTGGCTCGTTATTTTCATTCACTAGGAAAAAAAGTAGCAGGTTATGATAAAACTGTAACTAGTTTAACCAAAGAACTAGAGGGGTTGTCAATAACTATAAACTATCAAGATAGTATAGAACAAATTCCAGCAAGCTTTTTTAATAATAATAACACATTAGTAGTTTATACTCCGGCTATTCCAAAACATCATACCCAATTAAAATACTTTCAAGAAAATCAATTTGTATTGCAAAAAAGAGCTGAGGTTTTAGGTACAATTACCAAAGGGACATACAATTTTGCAGTTGCAGGAACTCATGGTAAAACTACAACTACGGCAATTTTAGGACATTTGTTGTATCAGGCCAAGGCAGATGTAACCTGTTTTGTAGGTGGTATTTTAGAACAATACCAAACCAATTTATTAGGTACTGGAAAAACTATCTCGGTAGTAGAAGCAGATGAGTTTGACCGTTCGTTCTTGCGATTACAGCCTAACATAGCTTGTATCACATCAATGGATGCAGATCACTTGGATATTTACGAAACCAAAGAAAATTTTGAAGAAGCTTTTCAGCAATTTGCTAACAAAATTTCTAACATAAACCATTTATTGGTTGCAGAATATGTCCCATTACCAGGACTCAAAGTAGGCTTTGAACCTACTTCTGATTTTTACATCCATCATATTAAAGTAAAAGATGGTTATCAGTGGTTCGATTTTAAAACACCAAAAGGGTTAATAAAACAATTAGCTTTTCCGTTGCCTGGAAAGCATAATTTAATGAATGCTGCTATGGCTGTAGGGATGAGCTTGCAGTATGGAATTGAGGAGGATGTGATTAAAGTAGCTTTGGCAAATTTTGCCGGAGTGCAAAGAAGGTTTTCATTTCCAATCCGAACCAATAATTTGGTAATGATTGATGATTATGCTCACCATCCAACAGAAATAAATGCGGTTACTCAAGCATTACAAATGTGGTTTCCTGATAAAACGAAAACGGTTGTTTTTCAACCACACTTATTTTCAAGAACAAAAGATTTTATGTTAGATTTTGCAAAAGCATTATCGGTATTTGACCAAGTAATTTTATTGGAGATTTATCCAGCAAGAGAATTGCCAATAAAAGGAATTAATTCAGAAACTTTGTTGCATTTAATTTCATGTCCTAACAAACAATTATTAGCAAAAAGTGAATTGATTTCATTTTTAAAAAAACAAAAATTAGAGGTTTTAACAATTTTAGGTGCTGGTGACATAGGAGAAATGGTTGCCGATATAGCAATTGCATTAAATACAAACAAAAATGAATAGGTTAAAAAAAATACCTTGGTTAAGTATTCGGCTTATTGGGATTTTGGTCCTCGGTATGTTTTTGTTTTCGTTCACCAAAAAGCGACATGAACAAAGAAAATTTAGCAAAGTTTTGATTAAAATAGATCAAGAAGAGACATTGTTAATAACCGAAAATACGGTTAATAAATTGTTAATAGAAAATAATCAGCATGTTTTTAAAGTGCTAAAAGAAAAACTAGATTTGAATAAACTAGAAGTTTTGTGTGCAAAAAACCCAATGCTTTTAGAATCAAACATATACAAAACTATCGACGGAAAACTTGTAGTAAAAGTTCGACAGAAAAAACCAATTGCTCGTTTTCAAGATTCTGTATTAGATTGTTATGTTTCCAATGATGCCAGCCAAATACCATTATCAGATATAGCCACTGCAAGAGTGCCTATTGTGACGGGTAAAGAAAGTTTGGTTTGGACAAAAGAAATGGTGGAAATGTTAGGTTATATAAACAATGATTCGTTTTTAAAACAGCATATTACTGCAATAAAATTGGAATCAGAGCAACAAATTTATCTTCAAAATAGGTATTATGATTTTGTAGTTGAATTTGGTTCATGGCATCAGTATAAAGAGAAATTTTTAAAATATAAAGCTTTTATTATGAAGGCAAAAGACGAAAATATTTTAGAAAATATAGAAAAAATAAATTTGAAATTTCAGCAACAAGTTGTTTGCACAAATAAAAAAGAGTATGGGAAATAGTCATTTAACTAACACTTTTAATGCAATCGGAACCAATCAGGAACAATTGGCTGTCGGATTAGATATCGGAACCACTAAAATAGTTGCTATTATTGGAAAAAAAAATGAATTTGGTAAAATTGAAATACTCGGTGTGGGTAATGCCAAAAGTTTAGGAGTGCAAAGAGGAGTTGTTAATAACATTACTAAAACTATAGAATCCATCCAACAAGCAGTAGAGCAAGCAGAAAACACATCTGGGTTAAAAATAAAAGAAGTAATGGTAGGAATAGCAGGTCAGCATATCCGTAGCATCCAACATTCTGATTACATAAGCCGAGACAATGCTGAAGAAGTTATTGACGAAAGAGATATTGAATTATTAGTATCACAAGTGCAGAAATTAGCCATGCTTCCTGGAGAGGAAATTATTCATGTGCTACCACAAGAATTCAAAATTGATGGTCATCAAGAAACTCATGAACCAATAGGAATGTATGGGTCTCGGTTAGAAAGTCATTTTCATGTGGTAGTTGGGCAGTCGGCTTCCATCAAAAATTTAGGCAGATGTGTAAAAAGTGCAGGTATTGATTTGTCTGGAATTACTTTAGAACCAATTGCCTCCTCAGATGCAGTGTTAAGTAATGAAGAAAAAGAAGCGGGGGTTGCCTTAATTGATATTGGAGGAGGAACAACTGATTTAGCTATTTTTAAAGATGGAATTATTCGTCACACTGCTGTTATTCCTTTTGGTGGTAATATAATAACAGAAGATATCAAAGAAGGTTGTTCAATAATTGAAAAACATGCAGAATTATTAAAAGTAAAATTTGGTTCAGCTTGGCCAGGTGAAAATAAAGAAAACGAAATTGTATCTATTCCAGGGTTAAGAGGGGGAGAACCAAAAGAAATTTCATTAAAAAATCTTTCTAAAATTATTCATGCAAGAGTTGTAGAAATTATCGAACAGGTTTTTTCTGAAATTAAGGCATATGGTTATGACAATCCAAAAAAGAAATTAATTGCGGGAATTGTGTTAACCGGAGGAGGAGCCCAATTAAAGCATATAAAACAATTAGTAGAGTACATTACTGGAATTGATACTAGAATAGGATATCCAAATGAGCATTTGGCAGGAAGTTCTGACGAAGAATTTTCTAGTCCTATTTATGCAACTGCTGTTGGATTGGTAATTCAAAGTTTAAAAAATCTTAAAATAAATGGTGCTGAGTTAACTCAAGAGCCACCAAAAAAAGAAAATCCTGAAACTATCATGGAAACTGAAATTGGCTTTCCATCTGTTGAGGAGGAAAAAGAAATATTACGCCAGAAAAATGAAGCATCCAACGAAAAAATTAAATCAAAATATTTTGATACTTTTTTCAATAAGCTGAAGGCATTTTTAGATAACGCAGAATAATTTAGCAATTAAATACCCAAAAACATGGAAAGTAACACAGAATTTGGAGGAATTTCATTCGACTTACCAAAAAACCAGTCTAACGTAATTAAAGTGATCGGAGTTGGAGGAGGAGGAAGTAATGCCATTAACCACATGTTCCGTCAAGGAATTGTAGGTGTAGATTTTGTTATATGTAACACCGATGCGCAAGCACTACAAAATAGCCCAGTACCTAATAAAATACAATTAGGGCTTAATTTAACCGAAGGTTTAGGTGCAGGTGCTAATCCTGATGTAGGTTATCAATCGGCAATTGAATCGGTAAACGACATTGAAAAGATGTTAAACACCAACACAAAAATGGTTTTTATCACTGCTGGTATGGGTGGAGGAACCGGAACAGGAGCTGCACCAGTAATTGCTCAAATGGCCAAAGAAAGAGATATTTTAACCGTTGGAATTGTTACTATTCCATTTCAGTTTGAAGGAAAGAACAGAACGGATCAAGCGTTGATTGGATTAGAGAGATTGCGTAAACATGTAGACTCATTGATTGTAATTAACAATAATAAATTAAGAGAAGTTTACGGGAACTTAGGTTTCAAAGCAGGCTTCTCAAAAGCGGATGAAGTGTTGGCTACTGCTGCTAAGGGTATTGCAGAAGTAATTACACATCACTACACACAGAATATTGATTTAAAAGATGCCAAAACTGTATTGTCAAATAGTGGTACAGCTATTATGGGGTCAGCAAAAGCTTCTGGTGAAACCAGAGCAAAAGATGCTATTGTATCTGCATTAGATTCTCCTTTGTTGAATGATAATAAAATAAGTGGTGCAAAAAATGTTTTGTTACTTATCGTTTTTGGTTCAAGTGAAATCACCATAGATGAGATTGGAGAAATCAATGATTATATCCAATCAGAAGCTGGGTTTAGTGCAAACATCATTATGGGGGTGGGAGAAGACGAAACTTTAGAAGATGCTATTGCAGTAACTGTAATTGCTACTGGGTTTAATGTAGAGCAACAAAAAGAAATTGTAAATACCCAACCGCGAAAGATTGTACATCCATTACATGATGAGCAAATAAACACAGTCGATTTAACCCCAAAAGCTCAAGAAGCAATTCCTTCTCCTGAAGCTCCATTAGAAGTTATTTTTTCAGAGAAAGTTGTATTTGATTTGATGGAAGACATCGAAGTGGTGGATGCTAAAATGATGATAAATGATTTAATTGTAACTACCGATGCAATTAAAAATTTGGAGGTAAACTATGAAATAGTAGATCCAGAGCATAAAGAGCAATTAATTACTACAACTTCTCAAATTAGAGATATATTTGTTTATGAACCAGAGTTCGTAATTGTTGAGTCTCCTAAAGCAGAAACCACCTTTCAGTTATTTGATATTTCTGAAGAAGTAAAAGATATTAAAGTTAACCAAGTAGTTGAATTCGTTAATATTACAGAGGTAGACAAAGGGGTTATTAAACATTCTTTAGAAGAATACATGGAAGTGGAAAAATCTCTATTAGATTCTAAACCATTACTTCAAAAGGTAGAAGAGGCTGTGATTAATTTCACAGTTAAAAAAGTTGAAGAACCTTTGGAGACACCAGTAAGTGTTGAACCTAAAAAATGGGATTTAGAAACCATTAACCCAACAGAAATGACCATCGAAGAATCGATGAAGTTACGAGCAGAAGAGCGAAGAAGAAAACTAAAAGATTTTAATTATAAGTTTCAAAACCAACAAATGGGTAAGTTAGAGGATTTGGAAAAAGAGCCTGCATTTAAGCGTTCAGGAGTGGAGTTGAATGAGCCAATCAAGTCAGATGTCGCTACCATGAGTAGAATAACTCAGAATAGCGAAGGTCAAAACTTATTTTTACGTTCAAATAACTCATTTCTTCATGACAACGTAGATTAATCAAACAAATCAATTAGTTAAGTAACCCAAAAACATTATGTTTTTGGGTTACTTTTTTTAAATTTGCATACTAAAAAAATATAGGAAATGAGTTTACAATCAACCATCAACGAGGAAATTAAAAATGCAATGCGTTCAAAAGATGCTATTGCATTAGAAGCATTGAGAGCTGTAAAAAGCGCTATATTATTGGCATTAACAGATGGCGGTTCCAAAGAGGAATTATCTTCGGACGAAGAAGTTAAACTTTTGCAACGATTGGTAAAACAACGTAAGGATAGTGCAGATATTTATACCAAACAAGGAAGATCTGATTTGGCAGATCCGGAATTGGCACAAGTAGCTGTAATTGAAAAGTTTTTACCGGAACAAATGTCGGAAAATCAGGTAGAGGAAGTAATACAAACCTTAATTACTACAAACGGATTTTCAGGAATGGCAAATATGGGTGCTTTGATGGGTTTAGCTACTAAAGAATTGGCAGGAAAAGCAGACGGAAAATTAATTTCAGGAGTGGTGAAAAGATTACTTAGTTAGCTTTTCTACTTACCAAGTACATTTATTTCTTACTATATAAAGGCTACGTAGTTCAACTGGATAGAATATCAGATTTCGGCTCTGAGGGTTGGGGGTTCGAATCCCTCCGTGGTCACGAATAAGTTTTAAAGGAGCCTAAAAACACAAGCTTGCTTGATGTTTTTTAGGCTCCTTTAAAATTTTCAAAGCGGAGCTTTGTAGGGATCTTTAATCCCTTTAATATTACAATTTATAGTTATAACAATATTTAGACCTTCTAGTTAACCATTAGTTAACGTTATTTTCCCCTTCTTTTTTACGATATAAAATAATTTTAAAAATGGCACATGATTTATATCATCTTAAAATCAATATTTTTCATTGAAATTTGAGGTAATCAAATGTATATATGGTTGTTTTTGATTGAATTTAATTCCTTTTTCCATGAAAAATCATGTACCAATTACCAGCATTATGACCACCAATGTGGTAAAAATTAATGTTTCGGACGATTTAACCAAAGCAGAGCAATTGTTTAAAAAGCATCATATTCGACACATTCCTGTAGTGTCGGGTAATGCTATAGTTGGGATGCTTAGCTATACAGATTTATTAAGAATGTCCTTTGTAGATGCAGTTGATGAAGATGCAGATGTAGTAGATGCAACGGTTTATAACATGTTTACTGTAGAGCAGGTGATGACGAAAAAACTGGTTACCATTTCTCCAGAATCTACTATTAAAGCGGCAGCAGAAATTTTAGCTACACATGAATTCCATGCATTACCTGTAGTTCATGATCAATTATTGGTTGGGATAGTTACCACCACAGATGTTATAAAGTATTTACTTACGATGTATTAAAGTTAATATGAAATAAAAATTAAATAGCTTTTAACTGGTGAATGATATTAATTGGATCGGTAGAGTTAAATACAAAGCTGCCAGCCACCAATACATCTGCACCTGCTTCTAATAATTGTTTGGCATTTTTGATGGTTACTCCACCGTCAATTTCAATTATAGTAGAAGCATTTTTTTGTTGGATCAAAGTTTTTAGATTTACAACTTTATCGTAAGTGTTTTCT
>CAZAHJ010000001.1:0-90079 GCA_964485115.1 uncultured Flavobacterium sp. | reverse complement strand
GTAACAGAATAAGTGGTTTCTGTTTTATTTTTAAAGTCCTTAACCAGAACGGTTTGCTTGTTTTGGTCAAAAATTCCTTCTTGGTCTTTGGTGTAACCACCTTCGTTTATTTTTCGGATGTATTTATAAGGCCTTCCGGTTTCTTTATCGATATAGCTTTGGTAATCGTCTTCTACTTTAAAGAAAAACTTGGTCAAACCTGTAGTATACCCATGTCCTTTGGTATGAAAGACTTTTTTCCCATTAATAGTGGCTTCTTTAACAGTAAGCTCCGCTTTTCCTGCATCGATAAAGTTTTCGTAGTGCATTCGGAACTCAAACCACTCTCCTATATCGTAAGCTTTAATGAGAGTAAAGCTAGAATTTTCTATCTGATCAAATGAAGAAACGAGCAACAAAAATGCGATATAAAAAATACTTTTCATGAGCTAGATTTTTGAATTCACTATCCGCATAACAATATTCATTCCAAAAGTAACCAAACAAAAAATCCAATCAAACAAATGATTGGATTTTTAGGTTTTAACTAACCAAAAAACTTTAAATTATGAAAAAATTACATTACAACACTACTGCTGAAACGCTATGCAAAGATATGTCGAGATTTTGAAAAAAATTCAACACAAAATCACTTTTAACTATATTTTATTGATTTGGTTGGTATTTTTTAACAGTATATTGAAAATATGTTAAAATATTACAAAGTTCCTCGTAAAGCTTGTTCTCTTTCGATACTTTCGAATAAGGCTTTAAAGTTTCCTGCTCCAAAACCCCTAGCTCCCATTCGTTGAATGATTTCAAAAAACAAAGTCGGACGATCTTCTACTGGCTTGGTAAAAATTTGCAATAAATATCCTTCTTCGTCAGCATCAATCATAATACCTAATTTTTGCAATTCGTTAATATCTTCTTTAAATTTACTCATGTGGTCTTTTAATCTTTCCGGAATGGCATCGTAGTATGCTTGCGGTGGAGTGGTTAAAAACTCTATTCCTCTGGCACGCATTTCTGCTACGGTAGCAATAATATTATCTGTAGCTACCGCAATGTGCTGCACGCCAGGACCTTCGTAAAAATCTAAATATTCTTCAATTTGCGATTTTTTCTTTCCTTCTGCCGGTTCGTTAATTGGGAACTTGATTCTTCCATTCCCATTACTCATCACCTTACTCATTAAGGCAGAATACTCTGTGGTAATTTGTTTGTCGTCAAAGGATAAGAAGTTGACAAAACCCATCACATCTTCATACCATTTTACCCAAACATTCATTTCATTCCATCCTACATTACCAACCATATGGTCTACATATTTCAATCCAACCGGAGTTGGGTTATAATCCGATTTCCACACTTTGTACCCTGGTAAAAAGGTGCCTTTATAGTTTTTACGTTCTACAAACATATGTACGGTTTCTCCATAGGTATAAATCCCTGCTCTAACCACCTCACCAAATTCATCGGTTTCCACTGTAGGCTCCATGTATACTTTTGCACCACGCTTGGTAGTTTCTTCAAAAGACTTTCGGGCATCATCCACCCAAAGTGCAATGATTTTTACCCCATCCCCATGCTTTTTCACATGCTCTCCAATGGGAGAATCGCTTTTTAAAGCAGTGGTTAACACCAATCGGATTTTATCTTGTTTTAACACATAAGAAGCACGATCTTTCACTCCGGTTTCCAATCCGGCATAAGCTAAAGATTGAAATCCGAAAGCAGTTTTGTAAAAATGTGCTGCTTGTTTGGCATTCCCTACGTAAAACTCTACGTAATCGGTTCCTATTAACGGAAGGAAGTCCTGAGCTCCTTCAAAAATTTTTTCTAGTCCGTATTCTACTGATTTTATTTCCATATTGAGCCCCCTAGCCCCCGAAGGGAGAACTTTTAAGCATGCGGGGTGACATCTTATTTATTAAACATTTGTTTATTGAAACTTTTGCTTTGTTTCATCAATTGTGATTTTTTTTAACTATCTTTTTATAAGTCTTTTGTGTCCCCCTTCGGGGGTTAGGGGGCTACTTACAGCCAACTCTGGTAATACTTCTCATCCGCTACTTTTAAAGCCTCTTCAGTTACCATTAACGGTTTGAAAGTATCTACCATTACCGCCAATTCTTTGGTTTCGGTTTTTCCGATACTTCTTTCATAAGCTCCCGGGTGTGGTCCATGAGGAATTCCGGCAGGGTGCAACGAAATTTGCCCTGGTTTTACATCATTTCGGCTCATAAAATCTCCATCTACATAATACAATACCTCATCGCTATCAATATTACTATGGTTATAAGGAGCAGGAATAGAAAGCGGGTGGTAATCGTATAAACGAGGCACAAAAGAACACACTACAAAGGCATCGGTTTCAAAAGTTTGGTGTACTGGTGGTGGTTGGTGGATACGTCCTGTAATAGGTTCAAAATTGTGAATGGAGAAGGCATACGGATAGTTGTAACCATCATACCCCACCACATCAAATGGGTGGGTAGCATAAACCATGTCGAAAATTTCGTCACGTTTTTTCACTTTAATAACAAACTCACCTGTTTGGTCGTGGGTTTCTAATTCGTTAGGTCTGCGAATATCTCTTTCGCAGAAAGGAGAATGCTCTAGCAACTGTCCGAACCAGTTTCTATAACGTTTTGGGGTGTAGATTGGTCTGCGTGATTCCACAATAAACAAGCGGTTGTCTTCTGTATCAAAATCAATTTTATATATGATGCCACGAGGAACTAACAGATAATCTCCGTAGGAAAAATCTAAATTACCTAACAAAGTTCTTAATTTTCCAGAGCCTTTGTGTATAAAAATCAATTCATCGGAATCGGTGTTTTTATAAAAATAATCTTGGGTTTTGTTTTGTGGTGCAGCCAAGGTAATATGGCAATCAGAGTTGGTAAGTACGATTTTCCTGCTTTCCAAATAATCTTTTTCTGGAGCCACATCAAAACCATACAAACGGTACGATTGCATGTTGTTTGCTTTTACCACTTTTGGGGCAACAGAATATAGGTTTTTAATTTCTTTAACTTGGGTTGGTCTGTGTATATGGTACATGTTGCTGTACATGCCATCAAAACCTACTGTTCCGAACAATTGTTCGTAGTACAATTCTCCGTTAGGCTTTCGAAATTGTATATGACGTTTTTCGGGAATACTCCCTAATTGATGATAAAAAGGCATACAAATGAAATTTTAAATTAAATTATTATAGTTTACTCATTGATTCATTGCTTCGTTGGCACATTGCCAAATTATTACACTATCATTCCGGATTGCGTTTCATTAAAAAGTGCAAATGAGCCAAAAGTCCAATCCAAGCCATTTTATTTGTTGTTTAGATTTTTCCCTACAATAATTCCGATACCAAATGCTAGTAAAAATCCTAATATCAGAAACATACGCTTTTGTTTAAAGATACAACAAATGTCGGAATTTTTTTTGGATTAACGAAAACGTTGTTTTTAACCTATTTTAAAACCAAAACCCTACGGCAAACCAAGTAAAATGCCTACTTGTTTCGGGTGACCAAGAATGTTTGATTTCAATAGGTCCTAAAATAGAATCAAATCCGTAACCAATGGCATAACCTGAATATTGTGGCAATGAAAACCACTGCTTGTTCAAAAAAATATTGTTTCCAATATTGGTAAAATTTGTAGCAATATTTACATGGTGTTTGTTTAAAAATTCATAATCAATATTAGCCAAACCTTTGATGTAACTATTGCCAGTGAGTCCAACAAAATCATATCCAAAAAAAGGCCGGAAGTTGTTGAATTCTTTGTACCCATAACCTCCTAAAGCAAAGTTTAAAGCTGGGGTTTCGGTATCTCCAAAGGTAAATCCAAGCTCGTTTTGAATGGTAACAGAAAAGCGATTCCAAAAGGTTTTAACAAAAGAAAAACTTCCTTTAACATACGAATTTCGTTGAAAAATTTGCAATGGATTGGATTGGTTTAAAATATTTTGAAAAGTTCCTTCGAACATCATTCCTTTGGTTGGAAAGTGTTTGCTATCAAACGAGTCAAACTTCATATAACCATAAAAACTCAAATAATCAGAATTGTCTAAAACTGGATTGGAGTCAATATTTTTGCTTGAAATTTTTAAGTGCTTTAACTCTACCCCTATCCCTGCAATATATTTTTGCAAAAAGAAAGTTTGAAAATACACTTGGTTGGTAAAATCGTAAAAGTTCACATTAACGCTTGACAATTGTCCGTTAAACAAAACCAATCCATAATTAAAATCGGTTGGAATATTTTTATTCCACTGTATGTATCGGGAACGTACACCAAAACTCCAATAAAATCCGTTATCAATGTAATAATCAAAAACATAACGAGGATTGTCGCCTAAAATTAAATCAAGCGAAACGACATCGTTTTTAAATGCTGCTTTTTTTCGGGTAAAGTTGATTAGAATACCACTTTTTAAAAGGTTATCGTAATGCAATCCAAATTTCATAAACGATTTTTGGGCACTTTCTTTTACATCTAAATACAAATTATCGTGTTCTGCCCCTTCTGGTTGTAATTGATACGAAACTGTATTAAAATTTTGGGTTGCATTTAGGTTTTCGAGTCCGTTGTTAAGTTGTTGAAAAGTAATGGTTTCCTCGTTTCTAAATCTTAATTTTCCCAACATAAAAGCTCGAGTGTAATCTTTTAAAACAGGAGTAAAAATCTCTTTAATGGCAATGGTATCGGAAAGTTTTTTGGGATTTTGAAGTTGTTCTTTTTTGTAGTTGGTAGATAGTTTTACCAACTCTTCCCAAAACGATTGTCCGGCTTGTTCACCTCGTAAAATAATGTCTTTCCCTTGGTCAAAAGATATCACACTAAAACCTTTGATATCTGGTTTGATATACACATCGGTGATTTCACGATTTTGTTTCATTCGTTCCATCATTTGCAAATTGGATATTTGCACCAAAATTCTGGTTGCTTCTTGCAATTCGGAACGATCTTTTAAATCGTCTTGCACATCTACTCCAATAATAATATCGGCTCCCATTTGTTTTACCTGCTTTACCGGATAATTATTAAGCACTCCACCATCTATCAAGTATTTTCCTTGGATGTCGACCGGAGCATATAACGATGGAAATGCACCACTTGCCAATATTGCTTGGGTTAAGTAACCTTTATTGAGTTCTACTTCTTCTCCTGTTTCGATATTGGTGGCAATACAAACAAAAGGAATGGGCAGTTTGGAAAAATCGTCAATATGCCTTACATGATAAGTAAGCCTGTTGATTAAATTGTAATTGTATAAACCTTTGGATAATGCAGAAGGAACGGTGAGCTTGAAGTTTATAAAAGGTAGAGTAAATGCGTAACGTTCGTCGTTGTCTTTTTGGTAAAAGTTTTTGGCTACTCTAGGCAAATAATCGCGAATGACTGCTTCGTAATCGGTGTTTTGAAAGATAGAATCTAGTTGTTTTGCAGTGTAACCAGATGCATATAAGCCTCCAATAATTGCTCCCATACTGGTACCACCAATGTAATCGATTTTTACTCCGGCTTCTTCAATTACCTTGAGTACTCCTATATGTGCCAAACCTTTGGCTCCACCACCACTTAATACCAATCCGATTTTAGGTTTTTTATTGTAAATGGAATCGTTTTGGGCTTGTAATGTGGTATTTGCAATAAGGAAACTAAGTAAAAACAATGAAAGTTTCGGAACAAAAAAACGACCACATCCTAGCCCCGATTGGAGCAAACTACCATGTAGTGCGGAAAGCGGGAACATGGTATGAAAATGTACCCAAGCGTTTTGCTTCAAAAAAAAACTTATTTAATGGTTTTGGCTTTGGTAAAATTCGTAAATTTTTTTGGCTTTGGCACTACCCACCACAGCAGAAATTTGATCTAAGTTGGCTTGACTGAGTTTTTTGGCACTTTTGAAATGCTGCAATAAGTTAATTTTGGTTTTTTCTCCAATCCCCGGAATTTCGTCTAACGGACTTTGCAAGGCAGATTTGCTTCGCTTGTCGCGATGGTGTGTGATGCCAAATCGATGTGCTTCGTTTCGAAGTTGCTGTAAAACTTTTAAGGTTTCTGATTTTTTGTCAAGATACAGCGGAATGGAGTCGTTTGGAAAAAACAATTCCTCCAATCGTTTGGCAATGCCTATGATGGCAATTTTCCCGCGAAGATTGAGTGCTTCTAAGCTTTTTAATGCTGCCGAAAGTTGGCCTTTGCCTCCATCGATTAAAATAAGTTGCGGCAATGGTTGGTTTTCGTTGATTAAACGGGAATATCTTCTAAAAACAACTTCTTCCATAGAGGCAAAATCGTTGGGACCTTCTACGGTTTTGATGTTAAAATGACGGTAATCTTTTTTGCTTGGCTTGCCATTTTTAAACACCACACAAGCAGCTACCGGATTGGTGCCTTGGATGTTTGAGTTGTCAAAGCACTCGATATGTCGAGGTTCTTCTTGCAAACGCAAATCTTTTTGCATTTGTGCCATGATGCGGTTGGTGTGCTGGTCGGGATCTACAATTTGTTGTTGTTTCCACTTTTCGAGCATAAAGTAACGAACGTTGCGAACAGACAAATCTAAAATCTGCTTTTTATCTCCTAATTGTGGCACCGTAACTTTGATGCCTTGGGCAACTGCCACCGGAAATGGCACGATGATTTCTTTGGCTTTTAGTTCAAATCTATCACGTAATTCTACAATAGCTAATTCGAGTAATTCTTGTTCGGACTCGTCTAATTTTTTCTTGATTTCCATGGTGTGTGAACGAACAATGGCACCGTTGCTTAATTGTAAAAAATTCACATAGGCACTTCCGGGCTCTGATAAAATAGAATATACTTCCACATGACCGATTTTTGGATTTACTACCGTTGATTTTGCTTGGTAGTTTTCCAAAATATCTATTTTCTCTTTGATTTTTTGGGCTTGTTCAAAATCTAAATTTTGGGCACAAGCCAGCATTTCGTTTTTAAAAGTTTTAAGAGACTCTTTAAAATTTCCTTTTAAAATTTCTCTGATTTCTTGAATATATACTTGGTACTCTTGTTCGCTTTGGTAAGCTTCGCATGGTCCTTTACAGTTTCCGATATGATACTCTAAACAGACTTTGAATTTACCTGAATCAATGCTACTTTTTTTTAAATCTAAAGTACAGGTACGAAGCGGATACAACTCGCGAATCATGTCTAAAATAGTATACACTGTTTTGATGTTGGTGTAAGGCCCAAAATATTCCGAACCATCCGGAATTCTTTTTCGGGTGTGAAATACCCTCGGAAAAGCTTCTTTTTTAATACATATCCACGGGTAGCTTTTGTCGTCTTTCAACAACACATTGTAACGTGGTTGCCATTTTTTAATCAAATTGTTTTCCAACAACAAAGCATCCGACTCGGTGGCAACTACCACATGCTGAATTTGATGTATTTTTTTTACCAGTACCGCTGTTTTGTAATTGTCGTGACTTTTGGTAAAATAAGAAGATACTCTCTTTTTTAAATTTTTTGCTTTGCCCACATACAATATTTGCCCATCCTTATCAAAATACTGATATACCCCTGGCTTTTCAGGAAGGGATTGGATTTGCAACTCGAGAGATGTTTGGCTCATATTTAAAAATCTACACAAATTTAATGAATTTGTGGTAGCTAACATTTGTCATGTTTTTTGTGAAACAAGGAAAGTAATTTTACTTTGAATTATTATGTAAATAAAAAAATGAAATACTGGCATAAATTAACCGAAGACCAAAGGAAAGAAAGGATAACAACTGCATTGCACGAAAACGTAAATTTTAGTCTAGATGCCTCTTTGGGATATCCGGCTTCTAGGTTAGATCCAAGAGTGTTTTATGATGCTCCTTTTTTAAAAGATGCTCCTACTTTGCAAACCTATGTTGCCAATCCTAATAACATAGGATGTCATACCATTGGCACATCTGAAAAAGCTTTTGTGGGAACCCAAAAAATTGAGCAAGAAGTATTACAAATTATTGCTGAAGATATTTTTAAAGCGGCACCTGAAAGTTATGACGGTTACATTTCTCCCGGTGGAACAGAAGCCAACGTGCAAGCTATATGGATGTATCGTAACTATTTTATGGATGTTTACAGTGCAAGGTTAAATGAAATTGCAATTGTTTCGTCAGAAGACACACATTACTCTATTGCTAAAGCAAGTAATCTTTTACAGGTAGATTGGATTAAAATAAATGTAAATGAACATAACAGAGAGGTAAATGAATCCTTTTTAAAAAATGAAATAAGCAATGCGGTTACAAACGGAAAAAAATATTTTATCGTAGTTTGCAACATGGGTACTACTATGTTTGGTTCGGTAGACGATATAGAAACCTACCATCAAGTAATGAAAAATTTTGCAGTACAAACCAAATATCACGTGGATGGTGCTTATGGAGGATTTGTGTATCCGTTTAGCAATGCAAATTCTAACTTAAATTTTGAGCATCCTTTGATTGACTCTATCACCATTGATGCACATAAAATGTTACAAGCACCTTACGGAACCGGAATATTTTTATGCAGAAAAGGGTTTATTAGCCATGTTTTAACTGAAGAAGCTGCTTATGTAGAAGGAATGGATCTTACACTTTGTGGCAGTAGAAGCGGTGCCAACGCAGTAGCTGTTTGGATGATTTTACACACCTATGGTGCCCACGGATGGTTTGAAAAAGTTAGTATTTTACAAATGCGTACTAACTTTTTATGCAATCGTTTAAACGATTTGGGAGTGGTATATTTTAGAGAACCTAACATGAATATAGTTACGTTACACGCATCGTTTATTCCGGATTCTATAGCAGAAAAATACACCTTAGTTCCTAAAGAACACGGATTGGAAAATCAATGGTATAAAATTGTGGTGATGGAACATGTTGAAGTAGAACACCTAGAGCATTTTTTAACCGACTTAGAAGCTAGTTTGGCATTTATGCAATCCTAAAAATAGTATCTTGCAGCTTTACTTTTAAAGATGCAAAAAGCAGCTATCAGAAAAAAATATCTTCAAGAAAGGAGCCAACTTTCAGATAAAAACATAGAAGAATTCAGCTTGGCAATAGCCAATCATTTGCTAGATATGCCTATTTGGAATAAAGATGTATTTCATATATTTTGTAGTATTCCAGGCAAGCAAGAAGTAGATACTGAAATTTTGATGACCCTATTGATGGGTAAAAACAAACAAATTGTGGTTCCGAAAATGCTTTCAGAAACCATTGACCTAGAGCATTACTTACTAACCGAAGAAACTATCTTTCAACCAAATAACTGGGGAATTCCTGAACCAAAAAATGGAAAACAAATAAAAGAGTCAGCCATTGAGGTGGTTTTTGTTCCTCTTTTAGCAGTAGACCAACAAGGGCATCGAGTTGGATACGGAAAAGGATTCTACGATCGTTTTTTAGCCAAGTGTTCCCCAACTTGCATCAAAATTGGTATTGGGTTTTGGGAACCTATTGGTGTGATTGAAGATATCGCACCAACAGACGTTGCCTTAAATACTTATGTTTGCCCAAAAGGCATTTGGAAATTTGAATTAAACCCATCCTAAAATTTTTCATATTATACCTTAATAAGTATAATATAGATAAATTTGAGTTTTTTTACGCTTTAAAGGGTATAAAATGTTCGGAAAAGTGTTAAATTATACCTTTAGTGAGATAATTTCTTGGAAAAATTGTAAATTTGAAGTTTAAAAGGTATAAAAATGCGAGAAAATCTAACTGAATTAAGCAAACATATCAAATTAAAAAGAAAGCAAAACCACTTAACACAGCCTGAACTGGCTAGAAAAGCAGGGGTGGGATTGCGTTTTGTACGAGATTTAGAACAAGGAAAAACAACATTGAGAATGGACAAGGTAAATGATGTTTTGCGATTATTTGGAGAAACATTGGGCCCTGTTGCCATGGATAGAGAAAAATTATTACACCATGAATAGACGTGGAAAAGTATATTGGAAGGATCAATTTTGTGGAATCATTTCAGAAAATGAAGAAGGATATCATTTTCAATATGATGCATCGTATGTAAAAAATTCAAATGCAAAATCGTTTAGCATTACATTGCCATTAACAGAAAAAGCTTACCATAGCAAAACATTATTCCCGTTTTTTGATGGATTAATTCCAGAAGGTTGGCTATTAGATTTGGCAGAAAAAAACTGGAAAATCCATTATCGTGATCGAATGGGACTATTATTAGCTTGTTGCAAGGATTGTATAGGAGCAGTGAGTGTAGTAAACTATGAAGAATTATAAAAAGAAATATTTGACAAATTTGTCACTTCAGGTAAACGAAGTGCACGAACCAAGCACGTTTTTTGGCAGACGTTGCTTGCATTGTTATGAGCCACTTTTTGATAGCAATACAGAAGTTCATCAAGCTTGCAATAAAAAGTTTTACGGACAATTGTACACTCCACAACTAAACTATCGGTTAGAAAACTTACAAGAATTGGCCACCAAAATAATTCAAAGCCAAATGGCAGTAACTGGTGTACAGGCAAAGGTCTCGTTAAGTTTGTTTAGAAAAGAAAACAAAAACTTAACTAAAAAACTAACCATAGTAGGCTTGTATGGTGATTACATCTTAAAACCACCTTCTATATATTATCCGGAATTGCCAGAATTAGAAAGTGTTACCATGCACATGGCAAAGATATGCGGCTTACCAACAGTACCTCATAGCCTCATTAGGTTGCAAGATAAAACGCTTAGCTATATCACCAAAAGAATTGACAGAACTCGAAAAGGGAAATTGCATATGGAGGATATGTGCCAATTAAGTGAGCGAATGACCGAAGATAAGTACAAAGGTAGCCACGAACAAGTAGCAAAACTTTTGTTGAAATACTCCTCTAGTCCTTTGTTAGACGTAACCACATTTTACGAACTGGTATTATTTTCTTTCTTTACAGGAAATAGCGATATGCATTTAAAAAACTTTTCTTTAGTAGAAAAAGAGGGACAAGGTTTTTCCTTGAGTCCAGCCTACGATTTGGTTCCTACTGCATTAGTTAATGAGGCTGATACAGAAGAATTGGCTTTGACTTTAAATGCTAAAAAAAGAAAAATCAAGTACCAAGATTTTGTTACAGCTTACGAAAATTGTGGGCTCAACAAAAAAACGCTAGATAGCACTTTAGAATTGTTTTTATATTGCAAGCCTGAAATAGAAGCTGTTTTACAAAAAAGTTTCGTTAGTGATGAAATGAAGGCTAAATATGCAAGCTTAATCCAAAAAAGGTATCGTCAATTGGATTTGTTATAACATTAAGAGTCTAAAAATGTAAGGACAAATTTGTCTTCACATTTTTTATTCTTCTATAAACTCCTCTTTTTTTGGAGGAAATGCTTTTTTGTTAAAAACAATCAAAATTCCCACTCCTGTAGAAATTGCTGTATCGGCAATATTAAAAACTGCATTAAAAAACCGGAAAAACTTACCTCCCAAAATTGGCAACCAATCAGGTAGATATCCTTCAAATAAAGGAAAATAAATCATATCCACCACTTTTCCATGAAACCATGTACCATAAGACTGTTCGGAGAACAGAGTTGCTACCTGACCATTGCTATGATCAAAAATAACTCCGTAAAAAACAGAATCGATAATATTACCAAAAGCACCTGCCAAAATAAGAGCAATTGCTATAATTAAGTATTTAGAAGCTTTTTTTCTGCAAGAATCCCATAACCAATAAGTAATTCCGAAAACAGCAACAATTCTAAATAATGTTAAAATTAACTTGCCATAGTCCCCAGGAATTTTGGTTCCCCAGGCCATTCCTTCATTTTCTATAAAATAAATTTGAAACCAGTCCAAACCAAACACATGTACACTTTCATGTAGGGTAAAATTTGTTTTAATGTAAAACTTGGAAATTTGATCGAGTAACAATACGGCAAAAGCCAAAATAGAAGCTTTTTTCAGAGTCATATGTACAATTTAGCTTGCAAAAATAGCAATAAAATAAGATATTAATAAAACAAAAAAACCGCATTCTGAATTATTGTTTTCAGGATGCAGTAATCAATTTATTATAAATTAAAATTTATCGTTGCATGTTTTTAGCTTCAATACTTAAAGTAGCATGAGGTACTAATTTAAGTCTTTCTTTATCGATTAGCTTTCCGGTAACACGACAAACCCCATACGTTTTGTTTTCTACTCTAAACAAAGCGTTTTTCAAGTCACGAATAAACTTTTCCTGACGAATTGCCAATTGTGAATTTGCTTCTTTACTCATAGTTTCACTTCCCTCCTCAAAGGCTTTGAATGTTGGTGAAGTATCATCAGTTCCGTTGTTCAAATCGTTCATATATGCACTTTTGATTAATTCTAAATCAGTTTGTGCTTTTTCTATTTTCTTCAAAATGATTTCTTTGAACTCTGCTAAATCAGTATCTGAATAGCGAATGATTTCCTCTGTCATAATTTTTCATTTTAAAATTAATATTTTCGTTTCAATTCCGTCAAATTCTAAATCTGTACCACTTTCTAGAGCATCTACCCAGTGTAATTCCTTTGTTAAAGTTTCTTGGGTTATGTAATCTAAATTATTTTGTATTGCTTCTTTTAATTCCGAATGATGTAACAAATGAACCTCAATTTTGTCCGTTACTTCAAATCCTGAATCTTTTCTTAGATTCTGTATTCTGTTTACCAATTCACGAGCCAATCCTTCTTGTTTTAACTCTTCGGTAATAGTAACGTCTAAAGCTACTGTAATTCCTTCTCCATTTGCTACCAACCATCCAGGGATGTCATTGGTAGAAATTTCTACATCCTCGGAAGTTAAAGTTATTAATTTTCCATTAATTTCAATTGATAAATCCCCTCCCTTTTCTAACAATTGTACTTGTTGTTTTGATATTTTTTGTATCTCATTGACAATCAATGACATGTATTTTCCGAACTTTGGTCCTAACGCTTTAAAATTAGGCTTTATTTGTTTCACAAACACTTCAGAGCTATCATCTATAAGTTCGATTTCTTTTACGTTAACTTCTGCTTTTATAAGATTAGAAACTGCTAAAATTTCCTCTCTCTGTTGTTCATCAAATACCGGAATCATTATCTTTTGCAATGGTTGACGCACTTTAATCATTTCCTTTTTTCGAAGCGATAAAACTAATGAAGAAATGGTTTGAGCTTTAAACATTTTGGCTTCCAACGATTTATCGACAAAATTATTAACAAATAAAGGGAAGTCATCCAAGTGCACACTGGCCTTAGCAGGCAATCCAGAGTTTGCAGTTAAATCCCGATACAATTGGTCCATAAAAAATGGTGCCACTGGTGCTGACAATTTTGCAACTGTAAGCAAACACTGATAAAGCGTTTGGTATGCTGCAATTTTATCTATGCCATATTCGCCTTTCCAAAATCTTCTTCTACACAAACGAACATACCAATTGCTTAAGTTTTCTTGCACAAAATCAGAAATTGCTCTAGTAGCTTTGGTAGGCTCATAATCTTCATACGCAGCTTCTACTATTTGAATCAAGGTATGCAATTCTGATAAAATCCAACGATCTATTTCCGGACGTTCGTTTAAAGGAATTTCTCCCGAAACTTTGGTATCTCCAAATTTAAAACCATCAATATTAGCATATAAAGCAAAGAAAGAATAGGTGTTGTAAAGGGTTCCAAAGAATTTTCTTTTGACCTCAGCCACTCCTTCTATGTCAAATTTTAAGTTATCCCATGGATTGGCATTGGAAATCATATACCAACGGGTAGCATCCGGTCCGTGCTCAGCTAATGTGATAAATGGATCAATCGCATTGCCTAAACGTTTTGACATTTTTTGACCATTTTTATCTAAAACCAATCCGTTAGAAACTACATTTTTATAGGTAACTCTGTCAAAAACTAACGTTCCGATGGCGTGTAAGGTATAAAACCAACCTCTAGTTTGGTCAACCCCTTCTGCAATAAAATCAGCGACTGGAGGAATTCCAGCTTCGGAGGTTTGGGGGCTATTTTCAAATGGGTAATGCCATTGTGCATAGGGCATGGCTCCGGAATCAAACCACACATCTATCAAATCAGTTTCACGATTCATAGGCTTTCCGGAGGGAGAAAGCAAAACTATTTTATCTACAACATTTTTATGTAAATCAACTAATTGGTAATTTTCTTCTGACATATTGCCAATTTCAAATCCTTCAAAAGGATTTTCTTGCATATAGCCAGCTTTTACAGAGGCTTCTATTGCTTGAAATAATTCTTCTACCGAACCAATGCAAATTTCTTCTAATTTGTCTTCCGTTCTCCAAATTGGCAATGGAATTCCCCAATATCTGGATCGAGATAAATTCCAGTCGTTTGCGTTTGCCAACCAATTCCCGAATCTACCTTCTCCTGTTGCTTTTGGCTTCCAGTTGATTTGTTGGTTTAGCTCAAACATGCGTTCTTTAACTTCCGAAATCTTGATAAACCAAGAGTCTAACGGGTAATATAAAATTGGCTTGTCGGTTCTCCAACAATGCGGATAACTGTGCACATATTTTTCTACTTTAAAAGCTTTGTTTTGCTCTTTTAGTAAAATAGCAATTTCCACATCTACTGATTTTTCTGGTGCTTCTCCATCCGAATAATATTCGTTTTTTACATATTTGTTGGACAAAGCTCCTATGCCATCTATAAACTTTCCTTGTAGGTTTACCAACGGAACTGCATGTCCGTCTGCATCTAATACCAACATAGCAGGTACTTCGGGAGTAGCTTCTTTAGCTACTTTGGCATCATCAGCACCAAAAGTTGGTGCAATATGAACAATACCGGTACCATCTTCGGTAGTAACAAAATCACCCGCAATTACTCTGAAAGCATTTTCCGGGTTTTGGTATGGCAAAGCCCAAGGCAATAATTGCTCATATTGAATACCAACCAAATCTTTCCCATTGCATGTTGCATGAATAAAAAACGGAATTTTTTTGCTCTCTGAAGTATACCCTTGCAATTCTGATACCTCCTCTACTTGATGAAACTTCCCTGCAAATTGTTTTGCTACCAAATTCTTTGCTAAAACCACCAAAATAGGTTCAAAAGTGTATTGGTTATAGGTTTGTACCAATACATAATCAATGTTTGGCCCTACTGCCAATGCTGTATTTGAGGGCAAAGTCCATGGAGTAGTGGTCCAAGCTAAGATGTGAATATCTCCAAAACCTTTTAAAAATTCTGGCAAGGTTTCAGATTTGGTTTTAAACTGAGCTACCACTGTGGTATCGGTAACGTCTTTGTAACAACCCGGTTGATTGAGTTCGTGAGACGACAAACCGGTTCCTGCTTTTGGAGAATATGGCTGGATAGTGTAACCTTTATACAATAAATTCTTATCATAAATTTGTTTTAACAACCACCAAACTGATTCCATGTATTTGGAGTCGTAGGTTACATACGGATTTTCCATATCTACCCAATAGCCCATTTTTTCGGTTAAATCGTTCCACACATCGGTGTAACGCATCACGGTTTTTTTACAAGCTTCATTGTATTCATCTACCGAAATTTTAACTCCAATATCTTCTTTGTTAATACCTAATTCCTTTTCGGTACCCAACTCAACAGGTAATCCGTGGGTATCCCATCCTGCTTTTCGGTTTACCAAAAAGCCTTTTTGTGTTTTGTATCTACAAAAAATGTCTTTAATAGCGCGTGCCATTACATGGTGAATACCAGGCAATCCGTTGGCAGAAGGAGGTCCTTCGAAAAATATAAATGGGGTTTTTTCTTTTCTATCTTCAATACTTTGCTGAAAAATTTGCTCGTTTTTCCAAAAATCCAATACTTCTTCTGCAACTTTCGGCAAGTTTAAACCAGCGTATTCTCTAAAATACTTCTTCATGCTAATCAATAAAATAATGAATTTGCGAAAGTAGAAATTTTTAGCAAAATAAAGATGTTAAGTGCCTATTAAATAGTGGTTTTTAATCAAATAATAACAGTTTTGAATTTACAAACAATACACTATAAAAATTAATTTAAAAGAATGCTCACTATTTTTTTAATACCTCCAACACTTCTTGCAAAACATCTAAAGATTTTGGGGGGTAAAATTCGCTTTGGTGAAATTGATAAAACTGTAGTAAAATAGTTAGCAGTTGTTGTCTTTCTGAATAAGAAAAATTCAAATTATCAATTGTTTCGCAATTTGATACTAATCGATAAAAAAGGCTGGATTGGGACTCAGACAATGCGTTTAAACTTTGAAAAGGATGAAAGGATGCATCTTGTAAATCAAAAAACGAATTTTCTGTAAAGTTATCATCCGGGTAAAAACCCAAATACTTGGTTAGTTGAATCAGAAAATAAACTGGAAAAACAGAGGGATTCTCTATCTCTTCCAGTTGATGCATCGATTGTTGTAAAAATGCAAATAAAGCTTGGTTTGGAGTTTGTTCATGCAAACTCATTTTTAAAATTTCTGCTAAAAAAATTGCAATGGAACTTTTTACCAAGTCGAAAGGAATATGGTTGTAAGCATGCCATAATCGAACTTCTTTGATGCGTTGCAAATTTTTATTAGGCAGATGGAATGCTTCTAATTCTAACCATTGCAAAGGTTGATAAAAAGCAATTTTTGAAGCACTTTTTTTACTAGAATAAGCAGATGGTATAAAGTAAGTTTGCATGCCTAGTTGTTCGGTAAAGCAATTTACAATCAAACTTTTTTCTTGGTATTTGATAGCTGAAATAACGATGGCTAACGTTTTAACTATCATATATTAACGAACAATCATCAATTTTTTTACTTTGGTTTCTAAGCCATCTTGTGAGGAGAGAAAAATCATATAAACTCCACTTGCAACTTTAAACTGACCAAATGCTTTGGTATCCCATTCAACGGTTCCACCTTCTGCAATGGTTTCAAATACCAAACTTCCGGTAATATCGGTAATTTTGATGTTAGCACGATTGGTAAGTCCGGTAATTTTTACAGTACCTTCAAATCCTGGTCGAACCGGATTTGGATATACTTCTACATTTTGTAAATCGTTTAAAGGAGCAGTTGCCGTTCCTTGAAAAGAGACCAAACCTTTGTCGGTAGCAAAAAAAACTTCACCGGTTTGTTGTTTAATTTCAATTTCATATACCACATCACTTGGTAATGGCGAATTGGTTTTGGTGAACCTTTGTAAAGTTTGTTGCCCATTTGGAGACAATAAAAACACACCAGATTCGGCAGTTGCAACCCATTTGTTATTGGCTCCATCTACTTCGATATCTGTAATGTATTGGTTGTTTAACAATTCTTGCCCCACACCATTATCGTCAATCACAATATTGGTATTGAATAATTCTGCATCAGATAAAAATCGATCAACCGATGTAAGAATTCTTAAACCACCTCTGGTCCCCATCCACAATTGATTTCGTTTGTCAATAGCTAATGCACGAATGTCGTTGTAGGGAAACTGTTCGTTGTTTTGAGATTTTATTAATTTAAAACGCGGATTAGAATTTTCGTTAAACCCATATACTCCTGCACGTTGGGTAGCCACCCATTTGGTATTATTCCTGTCTACTACAATTCTGCCATAACTTTGGGAGAAATTATTGATAACAGAAGAAGCGTCAAAGTTATGCCATTGGTTGTTTCTAAAAACATGCAATACATTAGGTTCTACTATAGAAGTATTTGTCCATAATTGGTTGTTTTTGTCAAATGCCAATCCATTTACCCGGTTACCCACAAATTGGTTGCCAGGATCGTTTGGCAATGCACTGTTAAAAGCATTATAAAGAATAGTTGGCACCTCATTCTCTAACTTTAAAACACCATCAATAAAAGAGGTGGCATACACTTCGTTTTCGTTGTTTGGATTGGAAATGATTCTGCCTAATGATCTTGCTCCTAGCAATTCTGAAAACGGAATATTTTTCCATTGGTTATTTTGAAATTTACTTATCCCTCTTTCATTCAATGGAAACGGATTGTAATCAACACTATACTCTCCAAAAACTGTCCAAATGGTTCCAGAAGGAGTAACATGCAACCCAAAAATGAAGTTTTGCAAAGGGCCATCCGGTAAAATAATTTCTGGGTTTTGATTAAAAGGAAGAGAAGTTTTAATTAATCCATTTTCTTGGGTTCCTATAAAACATTGGGTGTTTAGCACAATTCCTTTGGTAAAAATACTTGTGACATCAGAAATTTGAGAACGAAGTATTTCTTGAGATAATTGCAAATTTTGATTAAACAAAACCGCTCTGTTTGGTGCAACAGCAATCAATTTTTCTTGGTTGGTTCTTAAATCGGTTGGTACTTCACCAGGAAATATATATACCGGCTGAAAGAAAGCTCCATTTCTTTTAAAAACCCCATCATATCCTAAAACAACTAATTCGTTTTGATGCGTGACAATTTTCTGATAAAAACCTGCATCAAAAGTGCTCCAATTGGCAAAATCAATCAAAAAAGGGTTGTTTAAATCGGCTCTTTTAATGCCATTAAAACGGGTTAAAGCATAAATAAAATCGTTTAAAACGGTAATGCTTAATACTTCTGTTTCTGCAGCTTGGTCTCCAATAAAATAAGTATCTCCAAATTGTAAAGTTTGCGGATTAAATACCGTAACTCCAAAATCGCACCCCAAATACAATTGGTTGTTGTGTAAGTAAAAAGTGTTGATTTTTCGTTTGTTGATAGAAATTCCAGTTTTGTTGATGATATCAAAACGATTGGTAACGGTTTGGTTGGTAAAGTTATAAATGCTTAACAAGCCGTTTTCGTAGCCTATGTACAAACTATTTCTTTCTTGTAAAAAAAATACTGTAGATATGGTTTCGCTCGATAAACCATCAATGGTATTTAAAGTAGAGGTTTCACCGGTAACCACATCATGAACAAACAAGGCGTTTTCTGAAGCTGCAAATACTTTTTGGGTTCCTGTAGTCAAATCTTTTATTTGACGATACGAAAAATATCCTCTCCATTGGGCTTGTACAATAGTAGTTGCAATTAAATAACTTAAAAGAAAATAGTTTTTCATGAAAAAAAATCTTTATTAAGTAAAGTAATGAGGATATTTCTCAAGTATCAAATATACCACAAAACGAAAAAGCATGCTTTTTGTTATACAAAAAAAGCTGTCTGAAAAAAATTCGACAGCTTTATTTAATTAGTTGAGTCAAACTTAAACTACTCCTTGGGCCAACATAGCATCGGCAACTTTTACAAAACCAGCAATGTTAGCTCCTTTCACATAGTTTACATAATTATCTTCTTCTACTCCATATTTTTTACATTGATGGTGAATTCCAATCATAATGTCTTTTAAACGAGCATCTACTTCTTCTGAAGTCCAATTTAATCGAATGGAGTTTTGGGTCATTTCCAAACCAGAAGCTGCTACTCCACCTGCATTGGCTGCTTTACCAGGGGCAAATAAAACTTTTGCATTTAAAAACACTTTAATAGCCTCTAAAGTACATGGCATGTTTGCTGCCTCAGTAACACAAATAACTCCGTTATTTACCAAATTAATGGCATCTTGTTCGTTCAATTCGTTTTGGGTAGCACACGGAATGGCGATGTCTACTTTTACTTCCCATGGGCTTCTTCCCTTTACAAATTTGGCTTGTGGATATTTTTCCAAATACATTTCAGCTCTGTTGTCTCCACTTGCTCTCATATCCAACATAAAATCAATCTTATCACCAGAGATACCTTCTGCATCATAAATATATCCATCAGGACCAGAAAGAGTAACTACTTTACCTCCTAACTCAGCAACTTTTAAAGCAACTCCCCAAGCCACATTTCCAAAACCAGAAATTGCTACCGTTTTCCCTTTGATATCGGTGCCAATGGTTTTCAACATTTGCTCTGTAAAATAAACAACTCCGTAGCCTGTTGCTTCCGGACGAATCAAAGAACCTCCGTAAGCCAAGCCTTTTCCGGTTAAAACTCCGGTAAATTCGTTTCTAATTCTCTTATATTGTCCGAATAAATATCCAATTTCTCTTGCTCCAACACCAATATCTCCGGCTGGAACATCTAAATCCGGACCTATATGCCTGCACAACTCTGTCATAAAAGATTGACAAAAACGCATAATCTCTCCATCAGACTTCCCCTGTGGATCAAAATCTGAACCTCCTTTACCACCACCCATAGGCAAAGTGGTTAAGCTATTTTTAAATACTTGCTCAAAAGCCAAGAATTTTAAAACCGATAAATTTACCGAATGGTGAAAACGAATTCCTCCTTTATATGGACCAATTGCGGAGTTCATTTGAATTCTAAACCCTCTGTTTACTTGAATTTCGCCTTTATCATCTACCCATGGCACTCTAAAAATTACTGATCTTTCAGGCTCAGCTATTCTCAATAACAAGTTTTTACCATCGTATTTTTTGTTGTCCGCAATAAACGGAATTACAGTTTCTGCAAATTCTTTTACTGCTTGAATAAACTCTGGCTCGTTTGGATTTTTAGCTTCTACTAAAGCCATAAAATCCTTAATTTTTTGTTCCATTTTATTAATGAAAGTTAAAGTAAAACAATGGTGGTTATCTCTCCATTAAGATAACGTTTTCGTAAAAAGCAAATATAACAATTCAGGAAGAATTATTTGTTTATTTAATAAATCAACAAAAGGAATTACATTTTATATAATTCTTTACTAAAAGGCATGAATTAAACCTTATTGTGAAATGATTTTTTTGAAAAAAAAATACATTTTTAAGGTTTCTATCGTTTTTTTATCAATGTCTCCTTGTTATTTAAAGAAAAAATCAACTAAATTAATTTAAAGCTTGATTGATATCCCAAATCAAATCTTCAATATCTTCAATTCCAATACTTAAACGAACCAAATCGTCTGTAATTCCAATTTCTTTTCTCTTTTCTTCCGGAATAGAGGCATGTGTCATTAATGCAGGATGGTTAGCTAAAGACTCAACACCTCCTAAAGACTCGGCTAAAGTGAATATTTTTAAGTTTTCTAAAAACTGAATGGCTTCTTGTTTGTTCCCTGATTTAAAAGTAAACGAAACCATTCCTCCAAATCCTTTTGGCATTTGTTGTTTTGCCAATTCGTAGTGTTTGTGAGAGGCTAATCCCGGATAAAACACCTTACCAATCTTTGGGTGATTTTCTAAAAATTGTGCAATTTTTAGTCCACTCTCGCAATGACGTTGCATGCGTAAATGCAACGTTTTGATTCCTCTCAACACCAAATAGGCATCTTGTGGACCAAGAGTTCCTCCGGTTGCAAATTGGTTAAAGTGTAATTTTTCACCAAGAGCAGCATCTTTAGCAATTAAAGCTCCTGCAATAACATCGCTGTGACCACCTAAATATTTGGTTGCAGAATGCATCACAATATCTGCTCCTAAATTTAAAGGTTGTTGTAAATATGGCGTAGCAAAAGTGTTATCTACAGCTAATAAAATTTGATGCTTTTTGCAAATAGCCGCAATTTTTTCAATATCTGCTAGTTTCATCAATGGATTGGTTGGAGTTTCTAACCAAATCATTTTTGTATTGGCATTTATTAGTTGTTCCAGCTTTTCTGTTTCATTTGCATCAATAAAATGAAATTTAAAACCAAACGGCTGGTATATTTTACTGAACATTCTATAAGTTCCTCCATATAAGTCATCCATTGCTATGATTTCATCTCCTGGTTGAAACAACTTTAAAACACTGTCAATAGCTGCCAAGCCAGAAGAAAATGCCAATCCAACTGCTCCGTTTTCAATACTAGCCAAAGCTTTTTCCAATGCTGTACGGGTTGGATTTGCAGCTCTGCTGTATTCATACCCAGAATGTACTCCTGGACTTTTTTGTGCAAATGTGGAAGTTTGGTAAACGGGAGGCATCACTGCTCCTGTACTAGGATCGTGTTGTTGACCACCGTGGATAAACAAAGTATCTAATTTCATAGAAGATTGGCTCATAGAAAAAATATCAATTAAATTCAGGCAAAATTAGCTTTTAAAATATTTGGTTTGGTATTTTTACCTAAATTTTAGGGATTTAACTTATGAAAAGTATTTTGTTGCTAATCGGATTGGCCTTATTAGTTTCTTGTAATAAAGAGTTGACATTTGAATTTAAAGAAATAAAAAACAACCCTTGCAATGATGGGTATAATTGCGTACAAGTACAAATGGATGTGGTTTTTGTAACCAACAAAGGAGTAGTTGCAGATTCTATAAACACTTATTTATTAAATCTAACCAAAAAACTGATGTCCTTTGATGAGGAGCAAACAGATACCATTTCAACATACGAAGGTTTATTGAAGAAGTTTACTAAAGTTTATACACAAACTAAAAAAGAATTAGAAGTTGAAAACTTTATGGCTTGGGAGTTTACTTGCCAACAGAGTATATATTTTCAGTCGGATAGAATTATTAATTTAAAATTGGAACATTACCAATTTACTGGTGGTGCTCATGGATATGGAGCAGTGCAAAGTATTGTTGTTGATGCCAAAACCGGGAAAAAATTGGGTTTTGACAAGCTATTTACTGATGTAGAAGTAGTGAAAAATTTGGCTGAAAATAAATTCAGAACCCAATATGAAATACCATTAGGAAAATCGCTAAATGAATATGGATTTTTCTTTGAAAAAGACAAATTTAGCCTACCTCAAAATATCTTTTTTGCAGAAGACAAAGTGGTTTTACATTACAATCAATACGAAATTGCTCCTTATGCTTTTGGTCCAATCGAAATAATTTTAGACCAAAAAGAAATTCATAAGTACTTGACTGTAAATCAGTTTCAAAATTAACACAAAAGCTGCACAATGTCTTTGGCAAAATAACTGGCAATTAAATCAGCACCTGCCCTTTTGATTGCTGTTGTTTGCTCTAACATAATGGCATCGTGGTTCAACCAACCTCTTTCTGCTGCTGCTTTAATCATGGCATATTCGCCTGAAACTTGGTAAACTGCCACCGGAACGTTTGACATATTTTTGATTTCTCTAACTATATCTAAATATGCAATTCCGGGTTTTACCATCACAATATCTGCTCCTTCTGCAATGTCTAATTCGGTTTCGCGAATGGCCTCCAGTCGGTTGTGATAATCCATTTGGTAGGTTTTTTTGTCTTTTGGTATGTCCATCCCATCAACAGGAGCACTGTCTAAAGCATCTCTAAAAGGACCATAATGAGCAGAAGCATATTTGGCACTATAACTTAAAATTCCGGTGTTTACAAAACCCACTTGATCCAAAGCAACTCGAATGGCTTGAACTCTTCCATCCATCATGTCGCTTGGTGCTACCATATCAGCTCCTGCTTGTGCGTGACTCACACTCATTTGGGCCAAAACTTCCACAGTAGCATCGTTAACAATATATCCATTTTGCAAAATGCCATCATGGCCAACATTGGAAAACGGATCTAGAGCCACATCGGTCATCACATACATTTCTGGCACTGCGTTTTTGATGGTTTTAATGGCGCGTTGCATCAATCCGTTTGGATTAAGTGCTTCAGTGCCTTTGTTGTCTTTTAATACATCCTCCACTTTTACAAACACCAATACCGAACGAAGTCCCATTTGCCATAGGCTTTTTACTTCTTTTTCGATGTTATCCAAACTCATTCGAAAATAGTTTGGCATAGAGGCAATTTCTTCTTTTATGCCTTTGCCTTCTAAAACAAATAATGGCACAATAAAATCGTTAGGAGTTAATACGGTTTCTCGAACTAAAGAACGGATGTTTTCAGTGGTTCGTAGTCGACGAGATCTAATTAGTGGAAACATATATAAGCTTTTAGCTGATAGCAATTAGCTGTCAGAATTTAATTATTTAGTTTTTTAATTAAGCTGTTAAACATTTTTATAAACTTTTATTTAAGCTATGAATAATCATCATTAAAAAAACTTATAAAAAAGCTAGTAGCTGAAAGATAACTGCTAACTTAACCAATCTTTTGGATTAATTAAAACTTTCAACAACTTCTCTTCTTCACTTCCTGGCTCAGGTTGATGGTTATACACCCATTGTACATGCGGTGGCAAACTCATCAAAATACTTTCGATTCTGCCATTGGTTTTGAGTCCGAATAAAGTTCCTTTGTCGTGTACTAAATTAAACTCTACATACCTTCCTCTTCGTATTTCTTGCCAATTTCTTTGAGCCTCGGTGTAGGATATATCTTTTCTTTTTTCTACAATTGGCAGGTATGCCTCTAAAAATGAATTTCCCACTTCGGTTACAAAATCATACCAATTTTGCATCGTCATGCCATCTGTTTCTTTACAATAATCAAAAAACAAACCTCCTATGCCTCTAGCTTCATTTCTGTGTGCATTCCAAAAATAATTGTCGCATTGTTTTTTATACTTTGGATAAAAGTCAGGATGATGTTTGTCGCAAGCAGTCTTGCAAGTTTGATGAAAATGAATTGCGTCTTCTTCAAATAGATAATAAGGCGTTAAATCTTGTCCACCACCAAACCACTGGTTGATGATATTTTTTTGTTCATCATACATTTCAAAATATCTCCAATTGGCATGTACCGTGGGTACCATTGGGTTTTTAGGATGAATGACCAAACTTAATCCGCAAGCGAAAAAATCTGCTTCTCCTACACCAAACATTTTTTGCATCGTATCCGGTAATTTACCATGAACAGCCGAAATGTTTACTCCTCCTTTTTCAAAAACTTGACCATTTTCTATTACGCGAGTTCGGCCACCACCACCTCCCGATCGAGTCCAAATATCTTCACGGAATTTGACAATGCCATCAATATTCTCCAATCCTTTACAGATTTGATCTTGAAGGGTTTGTATGTATTGGTAGAATTTATTTTTCATTTAAATTGTATTAAGTGTAAAGTATTAAGAATTTTGATTTTCTGTCTTTGTACTTAATACTTATATCTTTGTACTTTACTTATACTCTTTCACCGCCTCCACAAATGCCTTCGCATGGTCAACCGGAATGTTAGGTAAAATACCATGTCCTAAATTTACAATATAACTATCTTTTCCAAATTCGTCAATCATTTGATGCACCATTTTTTTGATGGCTGGAATTGGAGAAAGCAACCTACTCGGATCAAAGTTTCCTTGTAAGGTGATGTTTCCTCCGGATAAGTATCTGGCATTTCTTGGTGAGCATGTCCAATCTACCCCTAATGCAGAAGCCTTTGACTTACCCATTTCATGTAAGGCAAACCAACATCCTTTCCCAAAAACAATTACTTTGGTAAGCGGAGCTAAGGCTTCAACAATTTGGTTGATATATTGCCAAGAAAATTCTTGGTAATCGGTTGGAGACAACATGCCTCCCCAAGAATCAAAAATTTGAATGGCATTACACCCTGCTTTTACTTTTTCTTTTAGGTACAAAATAGTAGTATCGGTAATCTTTTGCAATAAGGTATGTGCCGCAACTGGGTTAGAAAAACAAAGTCCTTTGGCAGTATCAAAACTTTTAGAGCCTTTACCCTCTACAGCATAACAAAAAATAGTCCATGGTGAACCTGCAAAACCAATCAATGGCACCTCATCATTCAGCATTTCTTTGGTTAATTTCACGGCATCCATCACATAACCCAAAGTTTCTTCAATATTTGGAATAAATACTTGGTCCACTTGCTCCATGGTTCGAATAGGATTCGGAATGATTGGCCCTAAATTGTCTTTCAATTCAACAGCTATGCCCATGGCTCTAGGAACAACTAAAATATCTGAAAACAAAATGGCTGCATCTGGTTTTACAATTCGAATGGGTTGAACTGTAATTTCTGCAGCTAATTCGGGTGTTTCGCAACGGGTAAAAAAATCGTATTTATCACGTAATGCTCTAAATTCTGGCAAATATCTTCCGGCTTGACGCATCATCCAAACGGGTGGACGTTCTAGTTTTTCTTGGTTTAAAGCTCTGAGGAATAAATCGTTTTTTATCATGAATTAGTTATTTAGTAAATAATATTTTTTGACTTCCAACAACACATTTTCTATCGTTGGGGTTTTTGGCAAAATTACGGTATTTGATACTGTTTCAGAGACCTTTCTTTGGGTGGTTTCACCAATACAAAAGCAAACTTTTCCTTCAAGCGAGTTGTTTTGTAAATAACTTTCTACTGCAGAAGGACTAAAAAACATTACTGCATTATAAGGCACGGAAATTTCGGTTGGATTGGATTCTTTTTTATATACAATTACTTCATTCCAATTAATATTTTGATTAAAATTTTTAGTTAAGTTCCCCGTAGTAATATTTCCTTTAAACCAAATAAAAATATTGTTTCTGTTATTTTGAATAATGTATTCATTTAAATTTTGTGAATAATCAAAATAAACTTCTACTTTAAAATTTAATGCTTCTAGTTTGTTTTTTGTTTTTTCTCCAACACACCAAACAACTGGTAATTCCTTTTGGTCTTTGGAAATATTAAGTAAAACAGCATCTATTGCATTGGCACTAGTAAAAATCCAAATGTTGGCTGGTGCTTTTGGCCATTCAAAATATAATGGTTTGATTTGAATGAATGGAAATTCAATCAATGAAATTTTAGGATGCAATACCATCTCTTTTTGCTCCCATGTAAGAAGTTTTGTAGATAATATTTTCACCTTTTTATCCTTCATCACAATAAATAGAAATATTTTTGTTAGACCCAAAGACTACCAAAATATCATCTTCTAATACAATCGTATCCGGATTAGGAATACCAATAGTTTCTTTTACAATGGTTCTTTTGCCTACTAAATTTACTTTCTCTTTGTTTCGAATTATCGTAACCAAACGTAAATGGTACTGGTCAATTTGGTCCAACTCAGCAATTGTTTTTCCATGAAATTCTTGTTTGGCTTTTACCTCAGATACTGTATAGTTATTATCTAACTGAAAGTTTTCTAAGGTTGTTTTAAAGTTGATTTGCTTGGTTAAACGATCTGCACTCTCTTGTTCTGGATGTACAATGCTGTAAATACCCATGGCTTCTAAAACCGTATCGTGAATGGGTGACAATGCCCTGCTGATGATTTTTGCATTACACAACTTTTTGATAATAGCCGTGGTAATGATTGCTGCACCTTCATTTTCTCCAATAGCGACTATTACTTTATCTGCATCTTTTAGTGGTAATGCCTCGTAAGCAAATTCATTAGTAGAGTCCATACAAATGGCCAATGAAATTTTATCTTTTATCAAATTAACTTTATCCATTTGTTTGTCTACACCGATTACTTCGTTACCCGTTTCGGTTAAACTTAATGCCAACGACATTCCGAAGTTCCCTAAACCAAATATGATGATTTTCATAATTTATCTTATTTCAGTTGGATGATTAATATTGTTCTAATTAATTAAAATGTTTTCTTTTGGATATTCGTAAAATTGATGGTTTAATTCTCTTAGCATCCCGAATAATAAATTGAGCAAACCGATTCTACCAATAAACATGGTAAATATTAAAACCACCTTGCTGGGTTCGGTTAAGGTTGGCGTAACATTTAAACTTAAACCAACAGTGCTATAGGCAGAAAAACATTCAAACACCACCGATAACAAATCGGTCCCTTTTGGTTCAAAAATGAGTAAAGCCAAAATAGCAAAACCGATAACAATTAATGAAATACACAAAATAGCAAATGCACGAGCAGTAGATTCGCTTGAGATTCTTCTTCCTTGCAATTGAATTCTTGATTTTCCGCGAGCGGTGGCAATAATATTTAAGGTTGCCAAAGCAAAGGTACTCGTCTTGATCCCTCCTCCTGTTGAACCCGGAGATGCTCCAATCCACATTAAAAAAATAATAAACAAAAGTGATGGAACGGTGTATTGAGAAAAATCCATGGTATTAAACCCCGCTGTTCTTGGAGTAATGGCATTAAAAAAAGTAGTGGTAACTTTCCCGAACCAAGTGTCGTGTAACAATAAGGTATTTTGGTATTCAGATATAGCTAAAAACACAAATCCACCAACAATTAATGCCAAAGTAGTGTATAAAACAATCCTAGTGTTTAATGTGGTAATGTGAATTTGTTTGTGGATTCTTGTTTTGTCAAAGAACTCTAAAGCAAGTGTTTTAAGATAAGTGTAGTAATTGGAGATGATGTTAAAGCCCAAACCTCCTAACACAATTAATACCATTACTACCCATTGCATGGTATAGTTAAACTTTAAAAACTCTTCGCTTAAACCGCTTGACATGGTGGAAAAACCTGCATTACAAAATGCGGAAATTGAATGAAATACCGAAAAGAAAATTTTATCCTCTATTTCATCTAAGTGTTGAATGGTAGAATAAATCAAAACTGCTCCTATCATTTCAACAAAAAGGGTAAAAACCACAACATTCAATGCAATTTTTAAAACATCTTTGATGTTTTCTTGGGCAATGAAATCTTTGATATTTAAACCCTCTTTAAAGGAGGAACTTCCTCTAAAAAAATAAGAGAAAAATGAAGTAAAGGTTAAAATCCCCAATCCTCCTAATTGAAACAAAACCAGAATAATGGTTTGTCCGATTTGGGTAAAATCATTAGCCGTATCTAATACCACCAAACCGGTAACACATACCGCACTAGTGGCAGTAAATAAGGCATCGGTAAAGGTAATCCCATTAGTGGTAGCATTTGGCAACATTAATAGGAACGACCCTAGTAAAATAATGGTAAAAAAACTACCTACAAAAACAATAGCCGGATTGTAATACACTTGGTATATGTATCGCACAAAAATCATCAACCGAATAAAGAAGTACAATACTATTCCAGCTTCTAGAATGGGTCGTATTTTTCTTAAAACAAAATGAAAATCTTGTTGGTAATGTACTATGGAAATTACTCCTGAAATTAACAATAAAACTCCTAAAAGAATGATTTGTGCTAAAGCAACTTTTTTTCTTCCTCTTGATTTGTAATAAAAAAACTTTGCCGTATTGAATGCTAACAATCCTAGCACAATTACCAAAAGTCCGACCAACTTTGGAATTTGGTAATCTGTTTTTACGCTGTAACCAAAACTAAACACAAAGTAAGTGAGTACGATAAGGTCGAAAAACCGATATAAAAACTTATATAGTGAGTCTTTTTCCATAAAAAATACTAAAAGCTAAGCTTTTAGCCATACAAAAATACACTTTTTTAAGTGGAAGAATTAAATTGCATTGAATTTCATTAAACGTCTTTTTTCCATTTGGTAAAGTCAACTAAAATTTCTTTTCCTCCCATTTGCAATACTTCCGCTGCCATTTCCTTACCAAAATTCTGGTAATTTGAAAGCTTGGTAGATTTATCTAATAGCACTTTTTTACTGCCATCTAAGGAAAATAATCCGGCTTTTACAATCAAATCCTCTTCTTTAATCTCTGCCAAACAACCTATAGGTGCTGTGCAGCCTCCCTCTAAAACTCTCAAAAACTGCCGTTCCACCCAAGTACAAATTTGTGTGTTTTGGTCGTTTAACTTTTGGGTTGCTTCCGTAGAGTAGCTATCATTTTCCATGGCTACTACCATCATTGCACCTTGCGCTGGTGCTGGAATCATCCAGTCTAAAACTTCATATTGGTTAGTCAATAATTGGATTCTTTCTAAACCTGCTTGGGCAAAAATGGCTCCAACCCAATTGGAATGCTGTAATTTGTTTAAACGTGTATTTACATTTCCACGCAAATCTACCATAACATAATCTGGATATTTGCTGAGCCATTGGGCTTTTCTTCGCAAACTACCGGTGGCTAAAATTCCATTTGAAGGAATGAATTTTTGATGGGGTGCATACACCAAAATGTCGGTGCTGCTTGCTCTGGTTAACACTGCAGTTTGCACCATTCCTTTAGGTAGTTGGGTTGGTACATCTTTCATAGAGTGAACCGCAATATCTATTTGCCCTTGTATCATGGCAACATCTAACGTTTTGGTAAAAATGCCCGTAATACCAAGTTCGTACAAAGGTTGGTCTAAAATAATATCTCCAGTTGATTTGATAGGAACCAGAACTGTTTTATAACCCAAAACCTCTAATTTGTTTTTCACCAAATTAGCTTGCCACAGAGCTAGTTCGCTATCTCTGGTGCCAATTCTGATTACTTTACTCATGAAGTTAAACTGGTTTCTAATTGAAACACCTTTTCAATCCATTCAATACTTTCATCTACCATGGTGTCAGAATCTTTTAAATGGTTGGCAAATTGGGTGGTAATTTTATGAATGAGTCTGCTAGTGATGATTTCGGCTTGCTGCTCATCAAAATTTTGTAATTTCTTTTTCTGAAATTTGAGTTCTGTTTCTTTTATCTCGTTCAGCTTTTCTTTTAAAGCATGAATGGTTGGAGCAAATTTTCTGGCTTTCATCCATTCTAAAAACTCTTGGGTAATTTCTTGAATGATTGCCTCTGCAGCCGGAATATCTAATTTGCGTTTTTCTAGAGTTTCATCTGTAATTTGCGACAAATAATCTAAGTGAACCAAAGTAACCATTGGATTGTCTTTTACATTTTCATCTACATTTTTAGGTATCGACAAATCTAATATCAGCAATGGCTTTTTTAAATTCAACAAAGCTTTATCAACAGTAGGATTCATGGCTCCGGTAGCCACCACCAACACGTCTGATTGTTGAATTTCCTCTGGTAATTGGGTATAATCTTTCACGGTTAAGTGGAATTTCCCTGCAATTTTTTCTGCCTTGTCTTTGGTTCGGTTAATTAAAGTGATGTTTTTATTTTCGATGTGCTTTACCAAATTTTCGCAAGTATTTCTACCTATTTTTCCGGTTCCGAATAACAATACTTTTTTGCTATCGGCTTGTTCAAAATGGTTTAAAATATATTGTACCGAAGCAAAGGAAACCGATGTAGCACCTGAACTAAGGTTGGTTTCGTTTTTAATTCGTTTGCTTGCTTGAATTACCGCATTGGCCAATCTTTCTAAAAAAGCATTCACCAATTGTTGGTTTTTGCTTTGCACAAAACTGCTTCTAATTTGAGAGATGATTTCAAAATCACCTAGAATCTGACTGTCTAATCCAGTACCAACTTTAAATAAAAAATCGATGGCATCTTTGTTTTTGTAGATATAAGCAACCAGCTGAAACTCTTCAACAGTGCCTTGGGTATTGTCACAAATCAATTTAATTAACTGGTATGGGTGCTCTGCAAAACCGTAAATTTCAGTTCTGTTACAAGTTGATATTACAAATAAGCTATTCAAACCCTCTCTTTTGGCTTGCTCTAATACTTTTTGTTTTGCGGTATCATCCAAACTAAATTTTCCTCTCACCTCAGCATCTGCTTTTTTATAGCTCAGCCCAACTGCATAAAAAGTTTGGTGTTTGAAATGCTCCATAAATAAATTCTTCATTTGTCGATACAAAATTAATTCGATACTTTTAATAAAAATAACGCTTGCGGTTCTTTTTATATCTACATACGTTAATTTTTGCTAAATGGTTTTCAAGGAGGCTAAATAACCCTATATTTGTGGAAAAGAAGGTGATAATTGACCTCTTTTTTATTTAGAATGGTTCTAAATTACTCAAGTACTAGTTAAATAAAAGTATCGCTATGAGTTCCATGGAAGAAATAAAAATTGAACACGATTTTTGGGTAATTCGTTTGGAAAACGAAACCAACCAAACCGAAATTTTCACCAAAAAAATTCCATTGAGTTTGATACAATTTCATTACAATTTAAAAGGAAAATCAAAATTTATTTTTAATGATAACTCTTACTTTTTGAACTTGTTAGAAGAAAAATCGCTCTTGTTGTACAACCCACAAAAAGAACTTCCTATGCAGTTGGAAATTGCTCCAAATAGTTGGGTTATTTCTATTTTGATATCTATCAAAAAAATACATGCTTTGTTTTCTAACGAAACCGAAAACATTCCTTTTTTTAACGAAGAATTTCAACAAAAAAAATTGTATAAAGAAGAAGATATTCGCCCGGTGATGTCTATCGTATTAAACCAACTTTTTCACTACAAAAACAACTTTAGTGCTCAAAATTTGTACTTAAAAGCCAAGGCTTATGAATTGCTTAGTTTGTATTTTTATCAAAATGAGGAAACCAATTTAGATAAATGTCCGTTTTTATTAGACGAAGAAAACGTATTAAAAATTAAAAAAGCCAAAGAAATTGTTTTGCAAAACATGGCAGAGCCACCTTCGTTAAATGAATTATCGGAAATGGTTGGTTTGAATCTAAAGAAATTAAAATCCGGATTCAAGCAAATATACGGGAGTGGTGTATATCAGTTTTTATTTGACCACAAAATGGAATACGCTCGAAAGTTGCTCGAAAACGGATCTCATAATGTAAATGAAGTAGGATTAAAAGTTGGTTACAGTACTGCAAGCCACTTTATTGCGGCATTTAAAAAGAAATTTGGTATCACCCCAAAAAAATATTTGTTATCACTTCATATAAAAGTTAATTAAACACACCATGAAAGGAGTATTACTCGTTAATTTAGGCTCACCGGATAGTCCACAACCAAAAGATGTTAGAAAATATTTAGACGAATTTTTAATGGATGAACGTGTGATAGACGTTCCGTATTTAATAAGAGTTTTACTGGTTAGAGGCATTATTTTAAATACCCGTCCGAAAAAATCAGCGAAAGCTTACCAAAAAATTTGGTGGGACGAAGGCTCTCCGCTAATTGTTTTAACCAAACGTTTGCAAGAAAAAATTAAACCCCAAGTAAGTGTCCCGGTTGAAATTGCTATGCGTTATGGCAACCCAAGCATTCATCATGGTTTAAAACAATTATATGATCAGGGAGTTAGAGAAGTTTTGTTGTTTCCGATGTATCCACAATTTGCCATGGCTACTACCGAAACCATTTTGGTGTTGGCAGAAGAAGTTCGTCAAAAACACTTCCCGGACATGCAATTTACCATCGTTCCGGCATTTTATAACCATCCGGATTATGTGAAAGATTTGTCGAATTCGATTCAAGAAAGTTTAGAAAATTTTCCACACGATCATTTGTTGTTTTCTTATCACGGAGTACCCGAACGTCATATTCGTAAATCTGATGTTACCAAAAGTCATTGCAAAATAGATGGAAGTTGCTGCAATACACCCTCTAAAGCCCATGAATTTTGCTATCGCCATCAATGCTACGAAACCACCAAACAAGTAGCTAAGTTTTTGAATTTGCCAGAGGGAAGTTATAGCACCTCTTTCCAATCTAGGTTAGGAAGAGACCCTTGGTTGCAACCTTATACCGACAAAACTATTGAGGATTTGGCTCATCGAGGAATTAAAAATTTAGCAGTTGTAACTCCAGCATTTGTTAGTGATTGCTTGGAAACTTTAGAAGAAATCGCAATGGAAGGGGGAGAAGAATTTAAAGAAGCTGGAGGAAATGAATTTTTAGCAATTCCTTGCTTAAACGATCACGATAATTGGGCCAAAACACTTAGTCGTTGGATAGACCAATGGGCAACTGCTACTGTAGTAACACAAACCGTTTAATATGGATAAAAGTGTTGGTGCACTTGGCTCTGAACCTATCGGCTTGTTGTTAAAAAAACAAGCCATTCCTGCCTCTGTAGGTATTTTATTCATGTCGATTAACATTATTGTCGACACCATTTTTGTTGGCCAATGGATTGGCCCCATTGCGATTGCTGCTGTTACTGTGGTACTTCCTTTTACCTTTTTAATTTCTTCTATTGGAATGGCCATTGGAGTGGGTGGAGCATCTATCATTTCCAGAGCTTTAGGAGCTAAAGAGGTAGAAAAAGCCAAAACTACTTTTGGCAATCAGCTGGCGCTAACCCTTTCTATTTCAGTGATTTTGATGATTATTGGAATGTTTTTTAGTGCCGAAGTACTCACTTTATTTGGTGCCAAAGGTGCTATTTTAGAACCTGCAAAAGAGTTTTATTTCCCAGTGTTAGCTACCATCCCGTTTTTGGCTTTATGCATGATGGGAAATAATGTAATCAGAGCCGAAGGGAAACCAAAATTTGCCATGTATGCCATGATCATTCCAGCTATTGGAAATATTTTGTTGGATATCTTATTGATCAAAATTATTCCGTTAGGTATGTTTGGAGCTGCATTGGCAACTGCCATTTCCTACTTTTTGTGTTTTGCCTTTGTGTTTTGGTTTTTTTGGGAAAAAAGCTCCTTACAACTTTCCTGGCATCATTTGAAATGGCATCGTAAAATTGTAAAAGAAATAGCAAGTTTAGGAATGGTCACTTTTTCACGGCAGGGAATGGTGAGTTTGGTTGCTATTTTAGTGAATCAAAGCTTATTTATTTATGGTGGAGAAGTGGGAATTAGCATGTACGGAATCATCAACCGAATGATGATGTTTTCGCTATTTCCAATATTAGGAATTACCCACGGATTTTTGCCAATTGCCGGATACAATTATGGAGCAGAACAATGGCAAAGAGTTCGCGAAGTGGTATATACCTCAATCAAAGTAGCTAGTATTTTATCTACCATTATTTTTGTGGTGATTGTTTTGTTTCAATTACCTATTGTAAAAATTTTTACCAAAGATGCGGCTATTTTAGCAGAAACCCCTTTTGCAATGGTAATTGTTTTTGCCGCAACACCCATCATTGCATTGCAATTAATTGGTGCTGCTTATTTTCAGGCTATCGGAAAAGCGATACCTGCATTACTGCTTACATTAACCAAACAAGGATTTTTTCTTATTCCGCTTCTCGGTATTTTGCCTTTGTTTTTTGGTATCTTTGGAATATGGTTGGCCTTTCCGATTGCAGATACGTTGGCAACTTTAGTTACGGCCTCCTTTTTGAGGAGAGAATTACAAAAAACTTTAAAAACTAGCCTTTCATAACATGTACGAATACCTAAAAGCATTGCACTTGATTTTTGTGGTAACTTGGTTTGCAGGTTTATTTTACATTGTGCGATTGTTTGTATATCATGCCGAAGCACAGCAAAAATCGGAGGCTGAACAGCAAATTTTAATTCCGCAATACCAACTAATGAGTTATCGTTTGTGGTATATTATTACCTGGCCAAGTGCTATTTTATGTAGTATTTTTGCTTATTGGATTTTATTTTTTACCGAAGTTGGTCAAGTTTGGCTTAAAATGCCTTGGATGCATGTAAAACTAGTATTTGTAGCTTTACTTTATTGGTATCACTGGAAATGTCATTTGATTTTTTTGTCTCTCCAAAAAAACGAGAAAAAATATTCTTCCAACTTTTTCCGAATTTTTAACGAAGGAGCAACCATCATTTTATTTGCCGTTGTATTCTTAGTCATTTTAAAAAACGCGATTAATTGGATTTGGGGAGTTTTGGGCATCCTATTGTTTTCTGTGCTCATCATGCTTGGTTATCAATTGTACAAAAGAATTCGAGAAAAAAAATCATCTTAAAATAGGATATGATGTTTCGTTGGAGTAGTCAAAAAATATCGCTTCGCAATCGCATTTTTGTGTCGATGATATTTCTAACGATTATTTCTACGGTATTAATTGCAGGAGTTTCCATCTTACAATACCAAAACGAAGCCAAGCAATACCACAACGAAAAGTTTTTGAACCACGAAAACGAGATTTTACAACATATCAATTATGCTTTAGCAACTACTTCCTTTCCTATCAACACCCAAAATGTTCCGTACATTTTCAGAGAAAAGATTCATGAAATAAGTAGCATTCATAAAATTGAAGTCAATTTTTACGACCTCAACGGCAAACTTATCAAATCATCAGCTTCTAATTTTGCCGTAGATTCGGTAAACACGCAGCTTTCTGAAGATATTTTAAAATTGGTGAATAAAAGTGTGGACAAACGATATGTAGAACGATTTGTAAAAGACAACCAAAAATATCTGGCTTCTTACACCGAAATTAGAGATGAAAAATTTAAGCCAATTGCTATTTTAAATCTCCCTTACATCGAAGATGATAAATTGTATAACGAAGAATTAGAAAAGTTTTTAATCAATACCATCCAAGTGTATTTGTTTATCCTTACGGTTTCTATCTTTTTGGCTTACTACTTGTCTAACTATATTACCAATTCGCTTAAAATAATTTCAGAAAAAATCAATGAAATTCAGCTGACAAAGAAGAATGAAAAAATTCACTTAGATAGTAAAAGCAAAGAAATAGGTTTATTGGTACATGCTTACAACGATTTGGTAGACCAGCTGGAAGAAAGTGCGAAAAAATTAGCCCAATCTGAAAGGGAAGGTGCTTGGAGGGAAATGGCAAAACAAATTGCCCATGAAGTGAAAAACCCATTAACACCGATGAAATTAACCATCCAAAATTTTGAACGAAAATTTGATGTAAACGACCCTAAAATAGCTGAAAAATTGAACCAGTATACCCAAACATTGTTGGAACAAATTGACACTATGAGTGCTGTTGCCAATACGTTTTCTAACTTTGCCTCTTTACCAGTTCAAAACAACGAATGGTTGCATGTTAACGAAGTAATTGGCAATGCCTTACAAGTATTTGAGTCTGCTAGTCTACATTGGAAACCCGATCCTAACCACCCAAAATTATTCTTTGACCGAAGTCAGTTAGTTCGTTTGGTTACCAATTTGGTAAAAAATGCATTGCAAGCAACAGAATCTATTGAAAATCCTACTGTTCAAATAAAGTTATCTTCAACTAAAACTAATTTGTATTTATCCGTTTCAGACAATGGAATTGGAATTCCGGAAAGCATACAAGATAAAATTTTTGAACCAAAATTTACCACCAAAACCAGTGGGATGGGATTAGGTTTGGCTATTATCAAAAACATCATTGAAAGCTACCAAGGCTCTATTCAATTTACTTCTGTGGCCTTTCAAAAAACAGAATTTATTGTACATTTACCCTTGCATTCAAACGAAATATCATGAAAGAATTTGAAAACTTATTGGTGAACATTACCAACAAAATTGGTACCATCACTATTAATAGACCTGACAAACTAAATGCCTTAAACAAGGCTACGATAGCCGAGTTACACGAAGCTTTACAAGCCTTAGATCAGAGCTGTCATGTGATTATTGTTACCGGAAGTGGCACCAAATCGTTTGTAGCAGGTGCAGATATTTCGGAGTTTGCTCATTTTTCAGCTTCTGAAGGAGAAAATTTAGCTGCTTTAGGTCAACAACAATTATTTGATTTCATCGAAAATTTATCTACTCCTGTAATTGCTGCTGTAAATGGTTTTGCTTTGGGTGGTGGTTTAGAATTGGCCATGGCTTGTCATTTCCGTTTGGCTTCTGACAATGCCAAATTAGGTTTGCCCGAAGTTACTTTGGGTGTGATTCCCGGATACGGTGGCACCCAACGTTTGCCACAATTGGTAGGCAAAGGCAGAGCAATGGAAATGATACTATCTGCCCAAATGATTACAGCTAACAAAGCTTTGGAATATGGCTTGGTAAATTACGTAGTACCTCAGGAAGAATTATTGCCTTTGGTAAATTCTATTGCAGAAAAAATTGCAAATAATTCAGCTTCCGCTATTGCAAAAGCAATTGAAAGCGTGAATGCCAATTACCAAGACGGAGTAAATGGCTACCAAGTTGAAATTCGAAATTTTGGTGCTTGTTTTGCTACTGCTGATTTTAAAGAAGGAACCTCTGCGTTTTTAGAAAAAAGAAAAGCAGCATTCGGTAAAAAATAAGCTACTCGCCTCCTTCCCACTCCACATAAAAATGCGATAAAAATTGTTCCATAAAAGCATGACGTTTTTCTGCCATAGCTTTTCCGGTTGGTGTATTCATTCTGTTTTTAAGCAATAATAGTTTTTCATAAAAATGGTTGATGGTTGGTGCGGTTGACTTTTTGTAGGTTTCTTTATCCATATTCATTATCGGAGCAACGTTGGGATCGTAAAGCAATCTGTTTTTAAATCCACCATAATGAAAAGCTCGAGCTATACCAATAGCTCCAATGGCATCTAACCTATCTGCATCTTGAACTATTTGTAATTCTACACTTTTAAAATCTTGGGAAATATTTCCTCCTTTAAAAGAAATGTTTTGGATGATTTTTACCACATGGTCTATCACCGTTGCATCAACAGCTATGGATTCCATCCATTCCTTTGCTTTTAATGGCCCTATACTTTCGTCACCTTCATGAAATTTGCTGTCTGCAATATCATGCAACAAAGCAGCCAATTGTACCACGGTTAAGTTACATTCCATGGTTTGGGCAATATGCATTGCATTGCGATACACTCTTTCGATATGAAACCAATCGTGACCTGCTTCAGCATTACTTAATACTTGTTTTACGTGAATTATAGTTGCATCAATCCAACGACTCATGAAATTAATTTTTGGGTAATGATTTGCTCTGTTTTGGCTATTAAATTTTCGATAGAATCGGAATTTACTGGGTAGGCATTATGCACCTCAAATACCAATCGGTTACCTAACCCCATAGGAAAAGAGTCAAACTGAACCAACTTCCAAGAATTTTGAATAGAAACTGGAACAATCCATGCATCAGGTGCATCTTTAAACAAGGTTTTTAAACCATTTTCTTGAAACTTTTTTGGACTTCCGTTTCTACTTCTCGTACCTTCCGGAAAAATAACTACTGCTCTTTTGGTATCTTGAATGTATAGAGCTATTTTTTCTATTTGAACAATTGCTTGTTTGCCATCTTTCCTGTCAATTAACACCGAGCCACCATATTTTAAATTAAAAGATACGCTTGGAATGCCTTTACCTAACTCTTTTTTACTGATAAATTTTGGATGGGCTTTTCTAAAAAACCAAATCATAGGCGGAATATCGTACATGCTTTGGTGATTGGCTACAAAAATGATTGGACCTTGGCTCGGAATTTTATCCAATCCATTCATTTGGTATGTAGTTCCCAACAAATGGGTGGTTCTTACCAAAAAAAAATTTAAAACATCTACACTTTTTTTGTGTGCTTGGTAGCCAATTTTTAAACAAATCCATTGGATGGGATGAAACAAGCACAGCCAAAAACCAAAAACCAAATAATAAATGATGGATATCGGGTAAGAAATAAGTTTTTGCATGAAAAAAGTTTCTTCAAAATTAAAAATTTCTGATGGAATGCTTTCAATAAAATTAATTATCGTAATATTGCAATATAACAATAAATAAAATGGGAGTAAGTAAAATAGAGCACTTTAATGAAGCACAAAACAACACGGCTAACTTATTTAAAGCATTAGGGCATCCTGCCAGAATTGCCATCATAGAGCATTTAATTAAGGTAAATTCTTGTATTTGTGGAGATCTGGTGAACGAAATTCCGTTAGCACAACCAACCATTTCGCAACATTTAAAAGAATTAAAATTAGCAGGATTAATCAAAGGCACTGTAGAAGGTACAAGTGTTTGTTATTGTATAGATCCTGAAGCACTAGAAAAAACAATGGAATTTATTGGAAATATCCAAAGATACATAGCAAACAAAAATGAAATCAATCAAAATCAATGTTGTTAATACATCAACCTTATGAAACTTTCTGAAATTAAAAAAATCTTAACTACTGTAGATACCGTTAATTTTATGCTTCCTGATGGTAGCTTTGTACCGGTACATTTTCATGTAACCGAAGTTGGTTTGGTTACTAAAAATTTTATTGACTGTGGAGGAACTGTTCGTAAAGAAACCATGGTTAACTTTCAATTATGGAATGCCAATGATTTTGAACACCGTTTAAAACCTCAAAAACTAATAAATATTATTGAACTTTCAGAAAAAGTTTTAGGTATCCAAGACCATGAAATTGAAGTAGAATACCAAAGTGCTACTATAGGCAAGTATGATTTAAGCATTAACGAAACTGATTTTGTTTTAGAAAACAAGCAAACTGCTTGTTTGGCAGAGGACCAATGTGGAATTCCAAAACAAAAACCAAAAGTAAAATTATCCGAATGGGTTGCAGTAAATTCATGTTGTACCACTAATAGCAACTGTTGTTGATATTGAAATATGAAACTAAAAGAACATTGGGAACATGTTTTTACCACAAAAAAAATAGAGGAGGTTAGCTGGTACCAGCCAAAGCCAGAAACTTCCCTTAACTTTTTTACAGAAAATAATATCCCGAAAAGTGCATCTATTATAGAAATTGGTGGAGGAGATGGTTTTTTAATGGATTTTTTGATAGAAATGGGTTATCAAAATCTAAACCTATTAGATATTTCTGCCAATGCACTACAAAGAATTCAACACAGATTAGGGGAAAAATCAAAAAAAGTAACTTTTATTGAGAGCAATATCATTGATTTTCAATCAAATCAAATTTTTGATGTTTGGCATGATAGAGCTTGTTTTCATTTTTTGAAAGAGGAAAAACACATCCAAGCTTACGTTGCAACCGCATCAAAGTTAATAACATCTAAAGGGCATTTGTTTATTGGGACTTTCTCTAAACAGGGGCCATTAAAATGCAGTGGCTTAGAGATATCTCAATACGATGCTGCCGATTTAATCGCTTTGTTTGAAAAAGACTTTACACCCGTAAAATGTCTTCAAAGCAACCATCCTACTCCTTCCGGAAATATTCAAAACTTTACTTTTTGTCACTTTCAAAAAAAATAACATGTATCCAACTTTAATCGAAACCATTGCAAAAGCATCTCAATTAACTATTTCGGAGGTCAGAAAACAACTACTTTCAGAATTTGTTAGCTACCTAAATCAAAAAAAACAAAAACAAGAAGCCATCCGTTTAAACTTTATTTGCACCCACAATTCTAGAAGAAGTCATTTAAGCCAAATTTGGGCACAAACTATGGCAAGTTTTTTTAAAATATCCAATTTTCAATGTTATTCTGGAGGTACCGAAGCAACAGCCATGTTTTGGAAAATAGCAGAAACTTTAACAAATCAAGGGTTTCAAATTCAACAACTTAGTGAAGAAAACAATCCTGTTTATGCTATTAAGTTTGATGCCAACGAACCGGCTGTTATTTGCTTTTCTAAAGTTTATTCTGATGCATTTAATCCGATAAACAACTTTGCAGCAATAATGACATGTGGTAGTGCCGATGAGGGTTGTCCGTTGGTTTTAGGTGCTGAGGCCCGTTTTCCAATCAAATACGACGACCCAAAAGCATTTGACAACACGGAACAAATGACCGAAAAGTACATGGAAAGAAGTTTACAAATTGCCTCAGAAATGTATTTTGTTTTTTCACAATTAATACAAATTAACCAATAACAAAAAAATGTCTTCCAACCATTGCACTCCAGCCATTGAAAATAAAAAACTAAGCTTTTTAGATCGCTACTTAACCTTATGGATATTTATTGCTATGGCATTCGGAGTTGCTATAGGTTATTTATCTCCCAATACCAGCAAATACATCGAATCGATGTCAAGCGGTACTACCAACATTCCATTAGCCATTGGGTTAATTTTAATGATGTATCCTCCACTGGCAAAAGTCAATTACAGTAAAATGGGGGAAGTTTTTAAAAACACCAAAGTTTTAGGCACCTCCTTGTTATTAAACTGGGTGATTGGTCCTATTTTGATGTTTGTTTTGGCAATTGTTTTTTTGCCAAACTATCCGGAATACCAAATGGGAGTAATTTTAATTGGTTTAGCCCGATGTATAGCCATGGTGGTTGTTTGGAACGATTTGGCCAATGGTAATCGTGAATATGCAGCCGGATTGATTGCCTTAAACAGTATTTTTCAAGTGTTTTTTTATAGTTTTTTTGCCTACTTATTTATCCAAGTGATTCCGAATTGGTTAGGTTTAAAAAGTCAGGAAATTGAAATTAGCATGGTTCAAATTGCAGAAAGTGTAGGTATTTATTTAGGAATACCTTTTACTTTGGGCTTTTTAAGCCGATATTTTTTGATTAAGTGGAAAGGAGAACAATGGTTTCAGGAAGTGTATGTGCCAAAAATTTCACCAATTACTTTAATTGCTTTGTTGGCAACGATTTTATTGATGTTTAGCTTAAAAGGAGAGCTAATTGTGCAAATCCCGATGGATGTGGTGTTTATTGCCATTCCGTTGGTAATATATTTTAGCATCATGTTTTTTGTGAGCTTGTATCTAGGTAAGATGTTTGGAGCAGACTACTCTAAAGCTACAGCCATTGCCTTTACAGCAACCGGTAACAATTTTGAACTAGCCATAGCAGTTGCAATTGGGGTTTTTGGTTTACAAAGCGGACAAGCTTTTGCTGGTGTGGTTGGACCATTAATTGAAGTCCCTGCATTAATCTTACTTGTGCGAGCAGCAATATATTTGAAAAACAAATGGTTTACTACATAAAAAAAGCTCCCGTTTCCGGAAGCTTCTTTAGTACTAACTCTAATCAATCTTTTATATGTATTGAAATTGCAGATTAAATTCAATTTCAATCATTTCGTTTAAAACAACAAAACCTAATAATTTTTTGGGTGTTTCCAGTTTAAAATCTTTGATACTAAACTTTAAAGTGCCATTTACCAAATTGGTTTTACTTTGGTGTGTTACCGGAATGTCATAAGTATTTTTAACTCCTGCAATTTCCACTTCTACCGTAGCAATCATGTTTTGATTTTGTTGGTTAATTTGTTTAACCTCTAAAAAAACATGGTTGTATTCTTCAGCTTTAATGGTAGTTTTCAAATCTTTGGTTATCATTTTATGACGACAATCAAAACCTTTGCTACTGATGCCTAATTTGGCTCCTTGTAAAGTAAGTTTTGGATTGGATTTGGTGGCAAATATAGCAACTTCCTCTTGTAAAAACTTACCGTTATAGCGGCATTCAAATTTGTTTACATTGGATTTTCCACGAATCACAACTTCGCTTTCCGGCTGGATTTTCACCTTGGTTCTAACAGTTGGGTTGCTATGAAAACCAACTAAAAGGAACAACAATAAAAAAACTAGAGGTTTCATGGTTTTGGCATTTTAAAGAAAGACGATAAACAAATCATAATATAAAGTTACAAAAAGTTTATCATCTTTCCAACTATTTGGTTTAGAAGCTAATTACGGCTTCTGCAATAAATCCGTTGAACTTACCATCTCTCAAGATACTTCCTGTTGGATAGTCGTTATAATTTTGATTTACATATTCTAATTTGGCTAAGATGTTTTTGGTCATAAACCAACCGGCTGCCATTTGAAACCTGTTTACGCTTATGTCGGTTCTTGGTAATGCTTGAGTAGCTGCCAAAGTACCATCAACATTTGTATATCTTCCCGCTACATAAAATTTTTCAGCACTTCCAAAACGGTACAACAACTCTCCACTAATTTGTGTAAAATCTCTTCTATCGGCTTCTGCAAAAGTTCTACCGTTAACTGTTTCATACATCCCGAAAAATTCTAATCCTTTATATTTTACAAAAGGGTTAATCATTATCGCTGTTAACTTATTGGTAAAACCCGGATTGATTAAACCTGAACTATAATTGGCTGCTGAAGTAGCATTAGTTGGCTCTAATACTAGATAGTATCTTGACCCAGCTCTGTCTCCACCATATAAGAAAGTTCTTGAAGAGTGTGCAGTATTGTACAATGATCCTGTTAAACGAACCCTTAAGTCGTCATTGACCTGTTTGTCATATCCAACTTTAGCTAAAAAAGATGGGCTAGTTGCGCTAGGAGCACCTTCAGCAGGAGCATTTACTGATTGATTTAATTTACCATTGGTCAATCCAACCATTCCAATAAATCCATTTCTACGATAGTAAACTTCCATACCTACTTCTGTGGTAAAGGCATCCATAATGTAGCTTCCTACAAAGGGGTTGTGAATTGCTTGGGCATTGTCAGTTCTTCTAAAGTGTGCATCCCCATAGTTAATTTCCATGTGACCTAACTTAATTGTAACGTATTTCATTAAGTTTTCTGCAAAATTTTCTTTGATAAAATCTAATCGATCAATTAACAAATACCCACCTTTTACATAAGGCTCTGGATGGTGACGAGATGACAAATAAGTTCTTAAATGCATACGTACCCCGTGATACAAAGCAACATCAATATCTAAGTTAGCTGTAGCTAGGTTAAAGTTATTGTTGATTCTTAATAAAGCTACATCTCCTGCATTTTCGTGTCCTAATGATTGGTATTGTAAGGTAGAAGAACCTCCTATTCGCACTTTTACTCCGTCGAAGGTAGATTTTTCGTCTTTAGGGTCTTCAAAAACATTTACCCCTCTTTGGTCAGGATAACGGAAATTGTCTAAACTCCTGTCTTGTTGTGCTTGAACTCCGAAAGATAATCCCAAGGCAAGCAAGGCTAATTTAATGTTTGTTTTCATGATAGTCAAAATTTATAAAAGGTTATTTATTGGTACATTACTTTAAAATTTACGGTAACTTCTTCACCGGTTTTGATGGTTCCCATCAATGCTTTAGGAGGTTCTACTCCGTAATGGGTCATATTTAGTTTGTATTTTCCGTTTAAAACTAATTTTGATCCTTGAACTTGTGCAGTAGAATTGATGACCACTGATTTTATTTTTCCAGAAATGATTAAATCCCCTGCCAATTCTAACTGATAATTGTTATCAGAAATTTTTGTAATCTTTTGAATTTTTGTCATTTTAAAATCAATGGTTTTAAACTTGGTGCTGTTTAAAGCTTTGTAGGTATTTTTATCCATACCACTTTTCCCACTTTTTAGCTGTTCAACCTCAACTGTAAAAGTTAACTGATTAATTTTTAGAGCAGATTCTAATTGAGCATTCATTATACCATTCATCGCTTTTGCTTCCACAATCCAATCGTGTACATTAGAAGTTCCATCTACAGTAACTTTAGAATCGTTAGTATTCAATTTTAAATCTTGGGCAAAAGAGGCAAAAAAGAAGAGTGATATAAAAACTTTAAAAAATTTATTGGCTTTCATAATATTTGTTTTAAAATTATATTGCAAATTTCCGTCGTGTATTTTTTAAAAATCATGACATTTGTCATTTTTGTTAATCAACGGTTATTAATTGATATAAAAAACAATGCTTTATGATTGTACTATTCTCATTTTTAATGATTTATAGAAAATGTTTGTTGGTTTGATTTTTTTTGATTTTGGAGATTTTTTTACACTTTTTGAAGAACTGACTATATTAGATTTTGTTTTTGTTCTTTTTTTCTCACTTATTGCAGGATTTATGGATGCCATAGTTGGGGGTGGTGGACTCATCCAACTACCAGCTTTGATGATTAGTTTTCCGCAAACCTCACTACCAACGCTTTTTGGCACCAATAAAATTGCAGCTATTTCCGGGACTAGCTTGGCTGCTTATCAGTATGCCAAAAAAATAACCTTTGATTATAAATTATTATTGATTATTGGTTTTTCGGCATTCATTGCTTCATGGTATGGTGCTACAGTAGTAAGCAAAATTAATCCTGAAGTACTTAAGCCTTTGGTATTGGTACTACTGATAGCCATGGCGATTTACACTTTTATAAAAAAGGAACTTGGAAACTTTTCTAACCAAAGTTTAATACAAACCAAAACATTTATAATTGGTGTCCTTTTAGGGATAGTGATTGGTTTTTATGATGGCTTTTTTGGTCCAGGAACTGGAAGTTTTTTGGTATTTGGAATGGTTTTGTTTTTGCGGTTTGACTTTTTACATGCATCCGCTTATGCAAAAGTCATCAATATTTTAACCAACATTGGAGCTCTTTCTTTTTTTATTTATCACGAAAATTATCTCATAATTATGGCAATTGAGATGGCTATTTGTAACATAATTGGCAATTATGTTGGCACTAAAATGGCATTTAAAAAAGGAAATGAATTTATCCGGAAAATATTTTTGGCCATTTTATGTTTAATGATTTTTCGTTACGGTTGGGAGGTTTTTACATCTTAAAAATTTTTAATTTGTTTTTTTTATAATTTTATAAAATTCAATGGGATAGTAAAACTTCGGACTTTTTATGGAAAAATTTAAAAACGATTTCGTTATCAAAGCATTTTGGTGCTTTCTTTTTTTCTTTCCATTTATTTCACATGGTCAAAATTTCGGGCAATTTGCAAGTGCTATTATCATGGATACCAATGTGGTAAACCCAAATGATGGGCCGCAAGGGATTCAGGATTGGTTTTGTTTAACGCAGTGTGATCCCAACAACCCAAACACCATTTTTGTGAATAGTGCCAACTTAAATGGTGCCAATTTTGGCAATAGAATTCAGTTTACTAACTCACTTCAATTGGATGGATCAGAAATTAAAACGTTTAAAAATCCTAGTGCAAATGTGTGCGGAATTGATATTTATTATCGTTTTTATTTGTCAACCTCTACGCCTCCTCCATTCCAAATGGTGATTGTAAATACTGTTAAAGCAGAATGCTCAGGTGGTGTTTTTACTGATGGATTGGGACCATGTAGCGGAAGTGATCAAAAATGGCAGGTAGGAGAAAGTTTTCCGGGGAGTGTTAGTCCATTTAATATTGATATTACTGGAGTTTGTGCTGGCATTCATTTTTTTGAAGTTTATTTTATAGTGAGAGGCAGCAATACCTCTTCCTCCGCTTGTAACGAACAAGTTGTTGTTAATAATAACGGTAACAATTTCATTGCAACTTACAATATCCAAAGCTCTCTAACTGCAAATATTAGTGCCATAGTGCCTACTTGTGCGGTTGGCAACATACAATTACAGGCTTCCAATATTCAAAAAACCCATCCGGGTAATGTTACGTTTTTGTGGACAGGACCAAATAATTTTCAAAGTACCGATCAAAATCCATCAATCCTTGCTAATACAGATGCCAATGGCACTTATACTTGTTTAATTACAGACCCTTGTGGATTAAGTTACACTGAAACTGTAAATGTGTTGGTAAATCCATTGCCTCAGGTTCCTGTTTCTGATGGCAATTTAGAGGTTTGTGAAAGTAGTCCGATAAACTCAATTACTGCAACTGCTTCTAATAATGATGGATCTTCTATTGTATGGTATGATGCACCAAGTGGGGGAAATATCATTAATAATCCTACCTTAGCAACTGTTGGAACCATTACTTATTATGCCGAAGGTGTTTTCTCAGCTACTGGATGTGTAAGTCCATCGCGAACAGCAGTTACTTTAACTATTACAGCTGCCCCAAATGGCCCTTCGGGACCAAGTAACCAAACATTTTGCTCTGACAATAATGCAACTATAGCAGATTTGGTTGCAATCGGTAATAACATCCAATGGTACGATTCTTTAAATACTTCTATTGCTTTACCCACATCTTTAATACTACAAAACAATAATACTTATTATGCCAGTCAAACAATCGATAGTTGTGAAAGTATTCAAAGATTAGCAGTTTTTGTTGTTATACAAGACATCATCAACCCTGTTTTCGATTTCTCGATTAACTCTACCTTTTGCTCAGGAGCTTCCATGCCAAGTTTGCCAAATACTTCCAACAATGGAATTGCCGGAACGTGGTCACCTTCTGCCATTAACAATACCCAAAACGGAACTTATGTGTTTACTCCCAATGCCGGAAGTTGTGCCAATACCTTTACTTTACAAGTAACCATTACTCCACTTCAAACACCAACATTTAATTTTGGGAATCAATTAAGTATTTGTCAGGGAAATACTGCTCCTGTTCTACCAAACACTTCTATTAATGGCATTAAAGGAAGCTGGTCTCCTAATGCTATCCAAAATAATCAAAACGGAACTTACATTTTCACTCCAACCGATAACTGTGCTTCTTCTTTTACAATAAATGTAGAAATTATCCCAACTTTTGATTTTGAAATTGGTTGGAGATGTAACGGAAAAAAATTAGAACTTTTTGCAACTGATTTTTCTGGAAACATTTCTGCAAGCCAAGCTAATTTTTCATGGACATACCAAAACACATTGGTTGGAAACAACCAATCTGTTTTAAATGTTACTAATTTAATTGGAGCTACTAGACCAATAGATTTCCCTTTAGAATATCAATTGATAGTAACTAATAGCCTAGGGTGCAATGTGGTTAAAACATACGAAGTAAATGCTATTTATTGTGATATTCAAAAAGGAATTTCTCCTAACGGTGATGGATTAAACGACTTTTTCGATTTACAACTTTTAGAGGTCGACCAACTTAGCATCTTTAATAGATGGGGAGTAAAAGTTTATGAAAAACACAACTACACCAAAGAATGGATGGGGCAATCCAATACTGGTTCAGAATTACCTGATGCCACCTATTTTTATCATATTCGTTTTAAAAGTGGAGAAGAAAAAACAGGCTGGATTTATGTGAACAGAGAAGCACGATAAAAAAATGTTAATCTTCTGAGTCGTTTTAAGTAAAGTATTTAGATTTACGAATCGTAAAACATAAATAAAGTTTTTAAATTACTGTTTTTCAGTTTTTTAAAATATTAAAATGAAATTCTGAATGAAAACAAAAATTATTTCCGGTATGCTTTTTCTTACCTTATTTGCTCAAGCACAAGAAGTAAAAAAAACCAGTTTAGACAATCCTTTTTTTCAACCCTACAAAACTCCTTTTGAAGTTCCTCCTTTTGATTTGATTAAAGAAGAGCACTTTAAACCTGCTATGGTTAAAGGAATGGAAGAACAACAAAAAGAAATTGATGGGATTGTTAAAAACAAGGCAGTTCCGACTTTTCAAAATACCATTTTAGCTATGGAAAATTCTGGGAAATTGCTTTCCAAAGCTTCCACCGTGTTTTCCAACTTAAACTCTGCCAATACCAATGATGAAATTCAGAAAATAGCAAGAGAAATTGCCCCTCTTACCTCTGCTCATCGTGATAACATTTATTTGAACGAATTGTTGTTTCAAAAAGTTAAATACGTTTGGGATAATAAATCCAAAGAGAGATTAGGAAAAGAGGAGCTTAAAGTATTAGAAAATACATACAAAGCTTTTGTAAGAAGTGGTGCTAATTTATCTTTTACAGATAAAGAAAAATTAAGAGCCGTCAACGCTGAATTGTCTGTTTTAACATTAAAATTTAGCCAAAATATATTAGCAGAAACTAACAAATACGAGTTAGTTGTAGAAAACAATGCCGATTTAGTTGGACTTCCACAGGAATTGATTGAAGATGCAGCCAATACAGCCAAAGCAAAAGGAAAAGAAGGCAAATGGGTGTTTACCTTGTCTAACGCTTCCATTATGCCGTTTTTACAATACAGCGAAAACAGAGAGTTAAGAAAAACCATTTGGAATGCTTACAAAAACAGAGCAAACAATGGGGCAGAAACCGATAACAATGCCAATGCTATTAAAATGGCTAACTTGAGAAGAGAGAAAGCAAAATTATTAGGATACGATAACCATGCTTCTTATGTATTGGAAGAAACCATGGCAAAAACACCGGAAAAAGTTTTAGAATTTTTAAATCAATTATGGACCCCAACACTGAAAAAAGCTTTACAGGAAGAAGCAGAAATTGCTCAAATGATGCAAGCTGAAGGAATTACTGGTAAAGTTGAACCTTATGATTGGAGATTTTATAGTGAAAAAATTCGCAAAGCAAAATTTGATTTAGACGAACAAGAACTAAAACCATACTTTAGTTTAAACCAAGTAACCAAAGGAGTTTTTTTAGTTTGTGAAAAATTATATGGGTTAAAATTTAAACCTATTGCAAACATCCCATCCTATCACCCTGATGCCAATGCTTGGGAAGTTTTAGAACAAGACGGAAAACATGTTGGAGTGGTTTACATGGATTTTCACCCAAGAGCTTCTAAAAGAGGTGGTGCTTGGATGACTTCTTACCGACCACAAGAAATGGAAAATGGCAAGAGAAAAGCTCCTGTAATTTCTATCGTTTGTAATTTTAGTAAACCTACAGCTAATGCACCTGCTTTGTTTACTTTTGACGAAGTTTCTACTTACTTCCACGAATTTGGTCACGCGTTACACGGGTTATTGTCGGATGTAAAATATCGCAGCTTAGCTGGGACTAGTGTTCCAAGAGATTTTGTAGAATTGCCAAGCCAAGTAATGGAAAACTGGGCATCTGACCCAGAAGTATTAAAAATGTATGCCAAGCATTACCAAACCGGAGAAATTATTCCGGATGCTTTGATTGAAAAATTAGAAAAAGCCGGAACTTACGGACAAGGTTTTGCAACCGCAGAGTACTTAGCTTCTGCTTTTTTAGATATGGATTTTCACACTTCTACATGTGCAATTTCAGGAACTGCAGAAGATTTTGAAATCGCATCTATGAAAAAAATTGGTTTGCCAAGTTCTATCATTCCTCGTCACAGAGCCAACTATTTTAGCCACGTTTTTGCAGGAGGATATTCTGCTGGCTACTACAGTTACATTTGGTCTGGAGTATTAGATACCGATGCGTTTGACCAATTCAAACAAACCACTTTATTTAACCAAGAAAAAGCACAATCGTTCCGAAAAAACATTTTAGAACGTGGAGGTACCGAAGATCCAATGGAACTATACAAAAGATTCCGTGGTTCTGAACCAAGTGTAGAACCATTGTTACGAAAAAGAGGCTTAGATCAAGTGCAATAATCGCTTACTAAATTATAAATTCGCTTAAAAAGCTGTCTGAATCAGACAGCTTTTTTTGGGTTTTACACTACCTTTATCCTAACAAAAAAACTATGTTAGCAACCATCAACCAACATCAGATACCCCTAAATGAACCCATCGACATTTCGATTCCGTTAAGCAATACTCCTGAAAATCCAATTGTATGGTACCAAGACTTGCCAAAAATTGAACCCGTAGTAATGGGTGATTGGATAGGAAAAGTTTCGGAAGGAAAAAGTTCTACTAATTTTAACAATGTGTTTTTTAACCCGCATGCTCACGGCACCCATACAGAATGCTTGGGACATATTACGCATGAATTTTATAGCATTCAAGATTGTTTTAAAAAATTTCACTTTTGGGCACAACTTATCAGCATAACCCCTAAAAAGATAGGAGAAGATTTGGTTATAGATAAAGAATTAGTCGAATTAGCTTTGGAAGGTAAAACTCCCGAAGCTCTAATCATTAGAACTTTACCTAATTCAGAGAATAAAAAACATCAAAATTATTCACATACCAACCCAGCCTATCTTACGGAGGATGCTGCCTTGTATATCAAAGAAAAAAACATCCAACATTTATTAATTGACCTACCAAGTGTGGATAAAGAAAAAGACGATGGCTTGCTCTTGGCACATAAAGCATTTTGGAATGTAAAAAACACCCAACAACTCAATGCAGATGCCAGAATGCATTGCAGTATCACGGAAATGATTTACGTGCCAAATCATATTGCTGACGGTAAATATTTATTGCAATTGCAAATCACATCGTTAGTAAACGATGCCAGCCCAAGCAAACCCATTTTATACGCAATCATATCATAAAAATGAGCGGTATTTACCTTCATATTCCATATTGCAAACAGGCTTGTCATTATTGCGATTTTCATTTTTCTACCACTACCAAAGGAAAAGAAGATTTGATCCAAGCATTGCATCAAGAAATTATTTTGCGTAAAGATTATTTGGGTAATCATCCAGTAGAAACCATTTATTTTGGAGGCGGAACTCCTAGTATTTTAAGTATTTCCGAACTGGAAAGTTTATTAGAAACCATCGCTAATAACTTTTCTGTTACATCCTATCCAGAAATCACCTTAGAAGCCAACCCTGACGACCTCAACCTTGAAAAATTAAAAGCCTTAAAAAGTATTGGAATCAATCGTTTATCTGTTGGCATCCAATCGTTTCACGACAACGAATTAAAAATGATGAACCGAGCACATCAAGCAAAAGATGCTTTGTTGTGCTTAGAACAAATTTCGCAACTATTTGATAATTACTCCATTGATTTGATTTACGGCATGCCCGAGTCCACCACCAAATCTTGGGAAGAAAATTTAAATATGCTATCCGCATTTTCTATTCCACATTTATCAAGTTATGCTTTAACGGTAGAACCAAAAACAGCTTTACAGCATTTTGTAAACCAAGGAGTCATTACTTTATTAGAGGAAGAAAAAGTACAAGAGCAGTTTGAATTATTGGTTGACTTTGCAGAAGAACATCATTTTATTCATTATGAATTGAGCAACTTCGGAAAAGAAGGTTATTTTTCTAAAAACAACACTGCCTACTGGTTAGGAAAGTCCTATTTAGGCATTGGGCCAGCAGCACATAGCTTTAACCAAACCGAACGAAGTTGGAATGTATCCAACAACCCTCAATACACAAAAGCCATTCAAAAAAATACGTTAGCTATGGAAACCGAAACCTTAACCAAAAAAGACAGATTTAACGAATATATCATGACAGGTTTGCGAACCATGTGGGGAGTGTCTTATGAAAAAATTGCTTTGAAATTTGGAGAGAGGTATGTAACTTATTTACAACAAAGTGCCCAAAAACATTTAGAAAATCACTTGTTATACGAAGACAACCAAACACTTCGAACCACTCGAAAAGGAAAATTTTTATCAGATGGAATTGCTAGTGATTTGTTTTGGATTGTGGGCTAAATAGAATGTTCATTAATTTTGAATAATTAGTGAAAAAATATAACAGAAAACCTTAATTTTACGATTCGTATAATGACAAAAAAATTGGATATGAGTGCAGAAAAAGATGCCAAATTAAAGGCCCTACAACTTACTTTAGACAAACTAGATAAGGCTTACGGCAAAGGAACCGTAATGAAAATGGGAGATGCAGCCGTAGAAGAAGTAGAAGTAATTCCGTCCGGTTCGTTAGGATTAGACATAGCCTTGGGGGTAAACGGTTACCCAAAAGGAAGAATTATCGAAATTTATGGTCCGGAATCTTCGGGCAAAACCACCTTAACCTTACATGCCATTGCAGAAGCACAAAAAGCAGGAGGTATTGCTGCGTTTATTGATGCGGAACACGCTTTTGATCGTTTTTATGCCCAAAAATTAGGAGTAGATATTGACAACTTGGTGATTTCGCAACCTGACAACGGGGAGCAAGCATTAGAAATTGCAGAAAATTTAATTCGCTCGGGTGCCATTGATATCGTAGTAATTGACTCCGTTGCTGCATTAACTCCAAAAAGTGAAATTGAAGGAGAGATGGGAGATTCCAAAATGGGATTACACGCACGTTTGATGTCGCAAGCTTTGCGAAAATTAACTGCAACTATCAGTAAAACTCATTGTACGGTGTTTTTCATCAACCAATTGCGTGATAAAATTGGTGTGATGTTCGGAAATCCCGAGACTACTACAGGTGGAAATGCTTTGAAATTTTATGCGTCTGTGCGATTAGACATCCGCAGATCTTCACAAATTAAAGAGGGTGACAATGTGTTAGGTAACCGCACCAAAGTAAAAGTGGTAAAAAACAAAGTGGCTCCACCTTTCAAAGCTGCGGAATTTGATATCATGTACGGGGAAGGAATTTCTAAAACAGGAGAAATTTTAGATTGGGCTGTAGAGTTTGAAATTATCAAAAAAGCTGGTTCGTGGTTTAGTTACCAAGAAACCAAACTCGGACAAGGTAGAGATGCAGTTAAATCGCTCATCAAAGACAATCCGGAATTAGCTGAAGAACTAGAACAAAAAATTAAAGAACATTTGCAACAAGCATAAATTTTAAAACCCGATTTTTTTCGGGTTTTTTTGTAAAATTACTTTTTTAACGCAACCTTTTTTAAATGCTCACATCTAAACTTTTGTAGCAATGAACCAAAATAGATTTCAACCTAACATGGAAACTAAAAAGCTAAACGTTCTTACTTTTTTTAAAAGCCTATTTTTAGGATTGGTTTTATTTTTTATAGCAGGTTGCGAACCGGACGAACCTAATTTTCATTTAGAATTATTACCCTTTGAAAGTGTAGAGTTCCCAGAAAATTTTCAATTAGGCCAAACCTATTCCATTCCTTTTACGTACTTTAGGAAAAGTACTTGTCACGCACATGACGGTATTCAGGTAAATAGTTTTTTAAACTATCGCACCTTGGCAATACAAAACTCGGTGTTTCATAACAACGATTGCTTGCCTTTAGAAAACCAACTGTACGAAGGTACATTTGATTTTAAAGTAATTTACCTAAACACTTATGTGTTTAAAATTTTTAAAGGAAGAGATGATAGTGGTAATGCCATTTTTGAAGAAATTGAAGTTCCGGTAACCGACTAACTATAACTAAAGCCTGTGATAATTGGAGACCTCTTAGATGGTTGCAAAAACGGAAATACACAAGCACAAGAACAATTATTTAAGGCATTAGGCCCTAAATTATTTGGTTTGTGTTTGAAGTATTCGAGTAATTATGCAGAGGCAGAAGATCACTTGCAAGATGCATTTATGGTTATTTTTCAAAAAATAGACCAGTTTAGCGGTAAAGGAAGTTTAGAAGGCTGGTGCAAACGAATAACGATCCATGTTTGCTTGCAAAGCTTTCGAAAAAATAAAAAATTAGAGGTGATTTCAGATTATATTGAAGCTGCTTCAGAAGAGGAAGTATTACTAGAAGAAGAAAGCGAACAAATACCAAAAGAAGTTTTGTTACAAATGATCCAAGAGCTTCCAAAAAAATACCAAATGGTGTTTAATTTATATGTGTTTGAAGAATATTCGCACAAAGAAATTGCAGAAGTATTGCAAATTGGAGAAAGTGGATCCAAATCTAACTTATCTAGAGCAAGACAAATATTAAAACAAAAAATAGTGGCTTATTTGGCCAAACAATAAATAAAGGCCAAATAACCTTAAAGACAAATGAAAAGGAAATTAGATCAACATTTCAAAAGTCAATTACAGGATTGGGAAGTTTCTCCCGATCCTGCAATATGGCAACAATTAGAAGCCAAACTAGCGAAAAAGAAAAAACGAAGAGTAATTCCGCTTTGGTGGATTCCTACTGGCATTGCTGCTGGATTGTTGCTTTTATGGACTTTTTTACCAACCAATGATGCGATTCCAACAACTCCTAACTCAAGTGTAGAAACTCCTTCAGAAATAATGATGGTAGAATCGGAATCGGAAAACAAAGAGGTAGAAATTAATACTGTAAAAAAGGTTGGAGAGGATATGGTTTTAAAAAATCCATCTATTCAGCAAAAAACACCTAAAAGTAGTGCCAAAAATGAAGCATTGGTTTCTTCTGAAAAACAAAAGAATAATAAATTTTCAAATAAAAAATCTGATAAAAATGCAACCAAAGAAGATAATTTAATTGACCCTATTAATCCAACAGACATTTTGAATTCTACCCAAAAAAAGGCATTGGTTCAAAATAATAACACCGAAAGTACCACCCAAAAAATTGAAGATAAAAACAACCCCTCTTTGTTCCAAAACAAAACCACTAATACTCCAAATAAAGGAATTAATACTGAAAATAGTGTGGCCCAAACCACACAAAACCCCGAGTTAGAACGATTGGAAGAATTGCTAAAAGAAAAAGAAGAAATTACCGAAACTAACTCCATGAAATCTAGGTGGCAACTGTCTTCCAATGTTGCCCCTGTTTTTATGAACTCTCTCAGTCAGGGTTCTCCAATTGACCAAGAGTTTGCCCAAAACAGCAAAAGTTTTGAAACCTCTATGAGTTATGGATTTGGTGTACAATATGCGGTAACCAATCGTTGGTCAGTAAGAACAGGTATTCAAAATGTACAAATGAGTTACAATACCAACGATGTGATGTTTTTTGCAAGCATGCGTGGTGTATATTATAAGAACATCAATTACACTATGAATATCGATCAACCAAGTATGGTAGTTATGTCTAAAGGCTCAGTAGTAGCTACAAGCATTGAAAATATGTCAAGCATGCAAGCTGGAGTAATCAACCAGCAATTTGGATTTATTGAAATTCCGATGGAAATCAGCTACAAATTAGTAGACAAAAAAATTCAAGTGAGTTTGATTGGTGGAGTGAGCTCCTTGTTCTTAAATCAAAATCGCATCTTATTGAAAAGCATGGAAGGTGGAGTTACAGAATTAGGGACTGCCAACAACATACAAGACATGCATTGGAGTACCAATATTGGTATTGGGATGCAATATTTATTTTCTCCACAATGGTCGTTTCAAATGGAGCCAATGTTTAAATACCAATGGAATACCTTTCAGGAGAATACCAACTTCAGGCCTTATATCCTTGGATTACAAACAGGTTTGAGTTACCGTTTTTAGTTAAGTTTTTAGTTTTAGTTAGGTTGGTGCTAACTTTTGCTTCGTCATCAGTTAATACCGGAATAGAGCACTCTGGCTAAGTGCTCTATTTTTTTGTGTTTACTTCAACTGTTCATACATCAAATGCCAAGCTTGGTCTCTTAAACGCGATTTATCTTCTAAAGGCAAACCAAAAGTGGGTATTTCAGGATGTAATACTGCCCTTAATTTACCCGGACTTCCGCTAAAAAAAGTATAGGAAAATCGTTTTTTATTATCTGGAAATGTAATTGGCACTATCGGTATTTGGTGTTCAATAGCCAATCGAAATGCTCCATCTTTGAATTCATCCAGAACAATTTGTTCGTCATCCGGAACTTTTCCTTCCGGGAAAATACAAATACTCAATCCTTGGTTTAATCTTTTTTGGGCTCTGGCATATACGGCATGTCTGCTTTTAGAGTTACCTCTATCTACCAAAATACAAGTTCGTTTATAAAAAAAGCCAAAAATTGGATACTTAGCCAATTCTTTCTTCCCAACAAAAACAAACGGGTTTTTTACCAATACCAGCATCAACATGATATCCATCATGGAGGTATGGTTGGCAATTAACATATAACTCTTATTGTTATCTAACTTTTGTGAAAAAGTAAAATCAGGATAAAAACCCATTCCGTATAGAATGATTTTCCCCCACAACCGAGCAATTTTAAAAAAATACGGATACCAACTTTCTTTTAAAATACTGAAGATTAAAAACGGAATCAACACCAAAATGGGCACCAAAACCAATAAATAAAACCAAATTCTCCATAAAATCCATAACGGAAAGGCCATCCATCGAAGCATAAGCAAATCAATAATTTTGGTAAATATAAACAAATATTTGGCTAAGAGATTTCTTAAAAATTCTACATAAACCAAGCACCATGCAAGAATAAATCGAAAAGTTTCTTTTATTTTTGTAACCTTTAATCCAAGCATCATGGCCAGAATTTTAACCGGAATTCAAAGTACAGGTTCTCCACATTTAGGAAATATCCTAGGAGCTATTCAACCTGCTATTCGATTAGCAAACGAACCTAACAATACCTCGTTTTTATTTATTGCCGATTTGCATTCCATTACTCAAATTAAAGATGCTACCTTTTTAAAGCATAGCACCTATAGCGTAGCAGCAACTTGGTTGGCTTGTGGATTAGACACCAATAGAGTAATATTTTATCGTCAGTCAGATGTGCCAGAAACAGCAGAACTAAGTTGGTACTTAAGCTGTTTTTTTCCTTACCAACGATTAACCTTGGCACATAGTTTTAAAGACAAAGCTGACCGTTTAGAAGATGTGAATGCCGGACTTTTTACTTATCCAATGTTAATGGCTGCTGATATCTTGTTATATGATGCAGAAATTGTACCGGTAGGAAAAGACCAACTACAACATTTAGAAATAACAAGAGACGTTGCTTCTCGTTTTAACCACCAAATGGGAGAAACTTTTGTTCTGCCAGATGCCAAGGTACAAGAGGAAACCATGTATATCCCAGGAACAGATGGGAATAAAATGAGTAAATCCAGAAACAACATCATCAATTTGTTTTTAGAAGAAAAAGCATTGAAAAAACAAGTGATGAGTATTGAAACCGATAGTACACCATTAGAAGAACCAAAAGACCCAGAAACTTGTAAAGTATTCGCTTTGTACCAAATTTTAGCAAATAAAGAGCAAGTTGCTGAAATGGGAAAAAATTACTTGGCTGGAAACTATGGTTATGGCCATGCCAAAACTGCTTTGTTTGAATTAATCTTAGAAAAGTTTAGCACCGAAAGAGAGCGTTACTTTCATTACATGAATCATTTAGAGGAAGTAGAAGTTGCGTTACAAGAAGGTGCTGAAAAAGCGAGAGTAATTGCCAAAGGGGTATTACAAAGGGTTCGAGAAAAATTAGGATATTAACCCAAACCTACGTCTAACAACATCATTACCACAAAACCAAAAATAAATCCGAGTGTAGCAATATCGGTATGATTGGCTTGTTGGGTTTCCGGAACTACCTCTTCAATTACTACAAATATCATAGCACCTGCAGCAAATGCCAAAGCATAAGGTAAAAGAGGAGTAAAAAAACTCACAGCCAATGCTCCAATTACACCAGCTACTGGCTCTACCAAAGCAGAACTTTGTCCTAATAAAAAACTTTTTTTTCTGCTCATTCCCATTCTGCGTAAAGGCATGGCTACAGCAATACCCTCCGGAAAGTTTTGTATGGCAATGGCCAGTGTTAATGCAACTGCTCCAGTGATTGTTGCTTCCGGAATTCCTGCTGCTGCACCCCCAAACATTACTCCAACAGCCAATCCTTCAGGAATGTTGTGTAAAGTAATGGCCAATACCAATAACGTGGTTTTTTGAAATGGCGATTTTACACCTTCAGTGGACTTTAAGTTGATGTGTATATGGGGTAAAATTTTATCTAAACCAAACAAAAACAAAGCTCCTAATACAAAACCAATACTTGCAGGAATGGCTTTTTGCATGCCTTCCCCTTCACTCATGACAATTGCTGGTGCCAATAATCCCCAGAAACTAGCGGCTATCATCACACCTCCAGTAAATCCGAGCATGCCATCCAGTAGCATTCTATTCAAACTTTTGAATAAAAAAACCACAGATGCTCCTAATGCAGTCATCCCCCAAGTAAACAACGTTGCATACAAAGCTGCCAATACCGGAGGTATTTCTTTAAAATATTCGATTAAATCTGTTAGCATATACTGTTAAAAAAACCGAAAAGAATTACATAAGTGTAACACACCTATCTATTTTTGCACAAATTTAACGCGAAACGATTAATTTCTGGCACGATATTCTCGGAAAATATTCGATAAATTTTTTACTCTATGAACAAAATTACAATAGTGTTTTTGTGCTTTTTTAGTCTGATTTCTGCCCAAGAAAAGGGTACTGTAGTTGGACACGTTTTATCCAATAAAATGACAGTTCCGTATGCCAATGTGTTGGTTAAAAACACCAAAATTGGAACAAGTTCTGACGAAAATGGAAACTTTTCATTAAACCTTTCTGAAGGAAAACAAACCATTGTAGTGCAAGCTGTAGGGTATAAAACCCAAGAAAAAACAGTAACTGTATTAGGTGGCAAAAATGTGCATGTAGATTTTAACTTAGAAGAAAGTGTATTTGGATTAAACCAAGTAGTAGTAACTGCATCTCGAAATGGCCAAAAACGCACAGAAGCACCTATGATTGTTAGTGTTACTAATGCAGAAGTATTGCAAAAAGCTCAGGCCATTAGCTTGTCAGAAGGGTTGAGTTTTCAGCCTGGACTTCGTTTAGAAAACAACTGCCAAAACTGTGGTTTTACACAAGTAAGAATGAATGGTTTAGATGGGGCTTATTCTCAAATTTTAATGGATAGCCGTCCTGTTTTTTCTGCATTAAATGGAGTATATGGTTTAGATCAAATTCCGGCAAATATGATTGAAAGAATCGAAGTAGTTCGAGGTGGTGGCTCTTCTTTATACGGAGCCAATGCTATTGCTGGCACCATCAATATTATTAGTAAAGATCCGGTAACCAATAGCTTTGAAATCAATTCTAATTATGGATTAATCAATGGCAAAGTTCCGGATAGAGCTTTGAGCATGAATGCTACCGTGGTAAATGAAGACCAAGACCTTGGAATTCAATTATATGCTTTAAGCAGAAGCAGAGGTGCTTTTGATGCCAATAACGATGGGTTTACAGAATTAACCAAAATTCAAAACCAAACTTTCGGCTTCAAAACTTTTTACAAACCACAAGAAAGAACCAAAATTACTTTAGATTTTTTTAATTCAAACGAATTGCGAAGAGGTGGAGAAGACCGGTTTGATTTACAACCTTTTGAAGCTTTAACCACTGAGCAAATCAGAAGTAAAATTTTGGGTGGAGGCTTAACGTTAGAAACTATTTCTGCCAACGAAAAAAACAGATATAGCATTTATGCCAACGTACAAAACTCTAAAAATGATAATTTTTATGGTGGTAGAGTGGATGATGAATTCGGTAATATCGATTTAGAAGAAAGTATCAAAGGATTTGGAAATACCAAAGTAAACACCTTTGTAACCGGAGGTCAGTACAATTTAAAACAAGAATCCTTTTTAGGAGGAAGCGGAGCCTTGGTTACTGGTTTTGAATACAAAACAGAGAAAATGGTGGATGAAAAACCAGGTTTTGATGCTTTTGTAAACCAAACATTAAACATTTTCGGGTTTTATGCGCAGCAGGAATGGAGGGTAGTTCCGAAATTTAAAATCATGGCTGGATTTAGAGCAGATGCCCATAATGCCACCAAAGAAGACATTATCATCAATCCTCGATTAAATTTGTTATACGATATTAAAAGCAATTTGCAATGGAGAACCAGCTATGCCAAAGGTTTTAGAGCTCCTCAAGTTTTTTCTGAAGACATTCATGCTCGAATTGCTGCCGGTGAAGTGGCTTTGGTAGTACTAGCAGATGGATTGGTTTCAGAAACATCACATAGCTTTTTAACTTCAATTGATTGGAACAAAGTTGGAGAAAATAGCGAAGGTGGATTTACTTTTGAGTTATTTTATACCCGTTTGCAAAACCCATTTATTTTGGAACAATTAACCGAAACTTTTTGGGAAAAACGAAATGGTGCAGGTGCTAATGTATATGGAATTAATTTGGAAGGTAAATATGCTCCAGGACAACAATGGCAGTTTCAGGGTGCCGTTACCATCCAACAAGCTATGTATGACGAAGCCGTACAATGGAGTGAAAACTTTACCAATGAAAATAAAAACTTTTTTAGAGCTCCTAATTTTTACGGAAACATCTTAGCTACCTATGCTCCTGTGAAGCATTTTCAAAACAACTTATCGTTAGTATATACCGGAAGCATGTACACCCCACACTATGCAGGATTTATTGATGAAGATACTTTAAAAAGAACCCAAGATTTTATGGAAGTAAATTGGAAGTCTTCCTACACTTTTTCTTTAAAAAATCAAGTACAACTGCAAGTAAATGCTGGGGTGCAAAACATCTTTAACAGTTTTCAACGCGATTTTGATTTTGGTGTAAATAGAGATGCCAGCTATATTTATGGCCCTAGCAGACCTAGAACTATTTTTGTAGGTTTAAAAATCGGTTCGAATTTGTTGTAAAAAAATAAAGGTGTCCGAAAACCTGTTTATAAGCTTCATTTATTTTAGCTTACATAAATACTTTCTTTTCGGGCACCTTTAAAAATCAACTCATGAAACAACTTATTTTATGGAAGATAAGAATATCCGTTTCGGGTTTTCCATAAAAAATATTTTTCAAACAATACTTTATTAAAGTCGTACAAAACATTCGGAATCATAATTGCGAAAGTTCTTGGTTTAAACAAACTGCTAGATAATAATAATACTTCTTTTTTTCCAGCATCCATGATACATAAACCAGGTATTCGACCCCAAGCTTTTTTAATTAATTTTTGCTCTCCTTTTTCAACTCTTAAAATATTTTCAGCTACAATTTTTCCGGTTTCATCAGAAGGATATCCTGTTTTTGGAGAACCATATGGTACTTTTCCGGGGGTAAAAGGCAGTTTTACATCTACCGCGATTCCGGCAGCCCAAACATTTGGAAAATCAGGATGACGATAATCCTCTCCTACAGGCAAATATCCGGTTGGTGTGGTAGGCAATTCAGGTGAATTGGTAAGTAATTCCACTCCAACAAACGGAGGCATCAACATGGTAAAATTACTTTGTAAAACTTCTCCGTTGGTCAAGTAAACTTCGTTTTCTGTAACTTTTTCTACCCCAACTTGTGTGTGGTAATGGATTTGAAACATTTTCATGAATGCTTTTAACATCGTTTCTCCCATAGGCATGCCATCAATTCCGAAATGACCAAGATAATCTTCTGGAGTAATCCAATGTAAGTCTACTTTTTTACGAATGTTTTGGCTGCGAAGCCATTCTTCTACATTAAACAAAAATTCATAAGCAGCACCCATACATCCAGCACTTTGGGTAGCTCCAATTACAATTGGCCCAGGACTCTTTTTAAACTCTTCTAAGGCTTTTCTGGTTTTCATGGCACCATCAGGAGTGCCAATATAATAGGCGTGCTCTGCTACTCCGGGAGCTACATCGTACTTCACTTTTGGTCCGGTAGCAATTACCAAATGATCATAAGCAATTGGCTCTCCTTTTTTTAAGAATACTTGTTGTTGGTTGGGATCTATTTTAATGGCTTCGTCATGAATAAATTCAATGCCTTTTTTATGTAATAATTCGTCTTTTCTAAATGATATATCTTTGATTTCTCTTCTGCCAAATGGCACCCAAATTAAAGAAGGAATAAATAAGAATAAAGGTGATTTATCCACCATTACCACTCGGTGCTGATTTTTGCCTTTTCTTTTTAATTCTAAAGCTGCGGTGATTCCTGCAAAGTTGCCACCAATTACTACGGTTGTTTTCATAAGAATTATTTTATACTTGCTAAAACAAGAGGTTGATTTTCAAGTATAAAATTACAAACTATGAAACTGTTGTTTTGTGACTTATGTCACACAAGAAAAAAAAACTACAAATACTTTAAAATTTCATTTTTCATGGCATCGTACTCGCCTTGTAAAATAAGACCATTGTCCAACAATTTTTTATAGTTCTGTAATTTGGCAAACAACTCGTCTTTACTCAAACTTTGTAGTGGAGCTTCGTTGTTTAAAAAACTATTTTCAGTTGCAACTGGGTTGATTTCTTCCACCTCTGGTGTTATGATTTCTGCTTCCAAAAAAGTTGATTCAACTAAAGGCTCTTCTGAAGTAATTTCTATCGAGGGTGGTATATGAGTTGCTTCCGGAGTATTTTTTGATGCCTCTAGCTGCTCTTTGGTAAAAGTATATAATTTCCTTGCCTGGTTTTTAGGCAAGTAATCCATAGTTTGGGTCAAGTCAGTTTGGGTAGTAAAGGTAAACTCTGCTCCTAAAATTCCTTCTTTTATAAAACATGCTTTTACATCTTTCCAATCAAAGTCGACAAACTCCATTGACAGGCCTAAATTTTTAGGCTTACAAACCAACAACCTTTTGTTGGTTGCTACTATTGCATCGGGCAATAAATTTACCGCAGGTTTTTTTTGTACTGCAATGTATCCTACTTCCTCGTTGCTCATCATTAGATTTTGCAATTTCGAAGTAATTTTTTCAATAGCCTTTGGGTCTTGGTCTTCGTTTAAAATTTTCTTTAAGGAATCTAACATGACGAATTTTTTTTCAAAAATACTATTTTTGATGGTTGATTATGTCAAATTTCGAACTTTTGCAGGGAGACTTTTCCAAACCAAATCATACGACAATTGTATCCATTCTAAAATTTGACAATCATTTGCATCTTGGTTTAAATAAACGGTATTCCAATGACTTTTATGCATGTGGTATCCGGGTTGCACCGCATCAAAATTTGCTCTTAATTCTTCTATTTCACTAGATGGATATTTGATATTCACACTTGGTTTTCCGAGTTCCCAATCGTGTAAAGAGGTCAAACAAAACATTTTTCCGTGTACTTTAAACACCAAAGTATTTTGATCAAAAGGAAAATGCTCCGTTACAAAAGGTTTGGAAAGACAATATTGATACAGTTCTTCTAAATGCATCCTATTTGTTTACACGATTTTCGTTTTGCTTGATAAATGCTTCCCAACCGGTATATTTTTTCCCGAGTTCGGTTTTTCCGGAGTTAAAAAAATGACACACAGCAGCAGCCAAACCATCGGTAGAATCTAAATTTTTTGGCAATTCTTTTAATCCTAATAATTGTTGTAACATTTTTGCTACTTGTTCTTTACTAGCATTTCCGTTACCGGTGATGGCCATTTTTATTTTTTTGGGCTCGTATTCGGTAATTGGAATTTGTCTGGATAATCCGGCTGCCATAGCTACTCCTTGAGCTCTTCCTAACTTAAGCATGGATTGTACGTTTTTTCCAAAAAAAGGAGCTTCAATGGCAATTTCATCCGGATGGTAGGTATCGATTAATTCTATCGTACGTTCAAAAATGATTTTTAGTTTTAAGTAATGATCATCGTATTTGTGCAATAACAATTCGTTGAGTTGCAAAAATTCCATTTTTTTATTCAATACTTTAATCAATCCAAAACCCATGATGGTAGTTCCCGGATCAATTCCTAAAATGACTTTTTCGTTGGACATTGGTACTAAATTGGGACAAATAATCCCTTTTGAATAATTACTTTTGAAGAAATTTTGAACCTTTTGCAAGGCTATGAACTTTTCTTCTTACAAATCTAAAGAAATTTTGGGCAATATTTTAAAAGTATTAATCATTGCTTTGGCAATAACTGTACTAGTAAGTAGCTTTAAAGACAAAACAGCTGGAGATTGGAAAAGTTTTGTAGAAAAAGTAAACAATCATTTTTCTTACAGTGTTTTGTTGGGCTTACTAGTCTTGGCATTTTTTAATCGTTTTTTAGAAATTTTAAAATGGCAATTACTGGCAAATCATATACAGCCAACCAATTTGTGGCAGGCAACCAAACAGGTAATGAGTGCTATTGCATTTGCAGTAATTACCCCAAATGGTATTGGAGAATATGCTGCCAAAACTGTTTTTTTTAAAAAAATATTCGCTAAAAAGGTGGTGTTTTACAACTTTGTGTGTAATGGTATGCAAATGATTTGCACTATTTTTTTTGGCATCTTAGGATTATGGCTGTTGCATTTTAAAATGGTGGTTGGAATTATTTTACTATTAATTGTGCTTTTTTTATTGGTTTATGTTTTGATAAAAAATATCCAAGTTAAAGGTTATACCTTAGCAAGTTTGGTACAAAAATGGAAACAAGTCCCAAGCAACATTCAACAAAAAGTTTTTGGTTTATCTGTAGGTAGATATGTGTTTTTTTCCCACCAATATGTCCTGGTTTTTTACGTTCTAGGGTCAACCACTGCTTACCCGGTAATGATGGCTGCCATTGCAGCGATGTATTTTATATCGAGTAGTTTGCCAAGTTTTCAGTTTTTAGATTTTTTAGTAAAAGGAAGTGTGGGAATTTTTATTTTCGGTAAAATTCAAATTCCAGAAAGTGAAGTACTTTTTGCCAGTTTGATTATTTGGTTGTACAATGTGGCATTGCCTATTTCAGTAGGATTAATTGGTATTGTAGGGATAAAAACTACAAATAAATTATAAGTGGTGTTTTAGTAAATTGAAAAGCACTAAAATTCAATTATTTCGTTTTTGAAGTTCTTAAAAAAAGACATAATCAAAAATCTTAATGAAATTCAATAAATTAAACTTAATGTTTCCAGGATAAAATAATCGGAATTTGCCACTGAATTTGTACAGGAATTCCTTCTTTTTGGGCGGGTTGTTTTACCGTAATAGTTTGTAATTTTTTTAATAATGCACACTCCATTTGAAAAAAATCGGAATTAGCAGGTTGGGTTTGTAAGCTCCATTCTCCTTTAGCAGAAATACTTACCAACATTTGAAAGGTATCTATTTCTTTCATTTGTATGTGCGATTCCTGCATCAAATATTTTTGCAAACTATCATGTACTGTTTGTAATAAACATAACTTTTGCGATTCTTTTTGTTTCAAGGTATCGCAATTAGTTAAAACAGGATAATCGGAAAGTGATTTCCAGTTGACTTGTTGAAGTCTTTTTTCTAATAATTCCTTTTCTTTCGGAATATCTTTTTGGAGGTAATCACATGAAAGTAAAGTGACCCCTATCAAACAATAAAATACTATCCATTGATAAAAAAACATGTTTCAAAAATACAAATTTTTACACAATGAATCTTGTAACAATAAGTAAACCTAATTTAATGAAATCTTCATGTTATTTAGTAAGTGGTAAAAAAGGGGATTATATCTTTGTACAAACTACTATATTCTATTAATATGAGAAAATTAGCTTCCTTTTTATGTCTTCTAATTAGCCTAACTTCTTTTTCACAAACTGCTTTATTGCAATCTGGGCCAATGTTAGGTTATTGTGAAATGACAGAAGTATTGCTATGGGTACAAACCAAAGAAAGTGCCACAGTGCATGTAAATTACTGGGAAGATAATGTTGCAATAATTAAAAAGGATTCAGATAAAAAGATTACTTCTTCGGAAAATGCTTTTACTACAAAACTAATTTTAACAGGTCTTAAACCCGGAACAATATATGGGTACGATCTATACATCAACCAACAAAAAGTTATCTTTTCGTACCCAACTAAATTTCAAACAAAAGTTTTATGGGAATGGAGAGCTTCTGCTCCTGATTTTACGGTTGCATTAGGGAGTTGTACATATGTAAACGAACCGGAAGTAGACAGACCAGGAAGATCCTATGGGAGCGGATACGAAATTTTCACAAGTATTTACCATGCCAAACCCGACTTGATGTTGTGGATGGGAGATAATATTTACTTACGTGAAGCCGATTACAATTCAAAAAGTGGGATTTACCACCGATACACCCATGCAAGAGGTATTAAAGAATTACAACCTTTGTTGGCAACTGCACAAAACATTGCTATTTGGGACGACCACGATTTTGGTCCAAACGATAGCGATCGAAGTTTTTATTTAAAACATATTTCACAACAAGCTTTTAAAGATTTTTGGGGAAACAAAACCTATGGCATGCATCCTAACCAAACCGAAGGTGTTTTTAGTGTGCACGCTTGGGGTGATGCTGAATTTTATTTATTGGACAATCGTTTTTTTAGAAGTCCTAACGACCGAAAAACTGGAGATAAAACCTTGCTTGGCAAAGAACAATTACAATGGTTGATGGATGCTTTAAGTGGCTCCAAAGCCAATTTTAAAATTATTTGTATTGGTGGACAAACCTTGAATACTGCTACTATTTTTGAAAATTATGCCAATTATGCAGAAGAAAGAGCTACTTTGTTAGAAGAAATTACCAAAAATCAAATAACAGGGGTTTTGTTTTTATCGGGTGACCGACATTTTTCAGAACTATCACAATGGAATCGAAAAGATGCTTATCCTTTATTCGATTGGACGGTTTCTCCGCTAACCTCAGGGGTAAGCAAAAGTGCTGAGAAAGAAAATAACCAAAACAGAGTGCCTGGTAGCTTGTTGCAACAACATGCCTTTGGGTTGATGCAATTTTCTGGAGATAAAAACAACCGAAAAATTACCTTGCTATTGCAAGATAAGGAAGGTAAAAACTTGTGGAAAAAAGAAATATCTTTGAGTGAATTAAAATAAAACTATGCTCACACTCACCCTTCTTGTTTTAGCATTTATGTTGATTTTTTTTGGAATTCTCGGAAGCATTTTACCTGCTTTACCCGGACCTCCACTTGCATGGGTTGGTTTGTTGTTATTTTTCTTTATTCCAGGAGTAGAAATGTCGTATTGGTTACTCGGAATCACACTGTTTTTTACGTTGGTGGTTGGTATTTTGGATTATGTGATTCCTGCCAAAGGGACCAAAAAATTTGGAGGAAGCTCCTACGGAGTATGGGGAACCAATATTGGCTTGGTAGTTGGATTGTTTTTACCCCCATTCGGATTTTTAATTGGCCCTTTTTTAGGAGCTTTTATTGGAGAGATTTACTTCAATGCTAACAATCCGAAAGGAGCACTCAAAGCAGCTCTTGGATCATTTGTTGGATTTTTGGCTTCCACTTTTATGAAGGTATTTTTCTGTATGATTTTGTTCGGAATTTTACTTTATAAAACCATTCAAAACTGGGGATTACTAACCGGAAATGTGTTCGGAAATTAACCATCCTCCGGTCCAGCAATTTTGAAAATTAAACCCCCCGGTAATCGCATCAATATCCAACACTTCTCCTGCCAAATACAATCCTGGTAAAATTTTGCTTTCCAAAGTTTTAAAGTTAACTTCTTTTAATTGCACACCTCCTGCGGTGACAAATTCTTCTTTAAAAGTGCTTTTACCATTTATTGTAAATGTAGCTTCGGTAAGTTGCAACACCAATTGATTCATTTGTTTTTTGTTGGTATCTGCCCAAGTTTGTTCTTCTAAAATCCCTGTAGTCATCACCAATTTTTCCCACAATCGTTGGGTGAGTCCGAAAATAGGATTTTTAGATATTTTCTTTTTAGGATGATTATTTTTAATTTGTAGTAATTGTTCTCTTAGCATTTCCTGTTTCAAATCCGGCACAAAATTGATTTGAATTTCGAATTGGTAGTTTTGTTCTGCTAAAATTCTGGCTCCCCAAGCAGATAATTTTAAAATAGCCGGACCACTCATTCCCCAATGGGTAATTAACATTGGACCTTGGGAAATTAGATGACTCCTTTTTACTTTTACTTCCACTAAATGGGAAACTCCCATCAAATCGCTAATTCTTTCATCTTTGATATTAAAAGTAAACAATGAAGGAACCGATGGCACTATTTGATGCCCCAACTCTTGTAACATTTGCCATATTTTCGGATTGCTTCCGGTTGCTACTACAACTTTTGAAGCAGCAAACAATCCGTTGGTGGTTTGTACTTTCCAAGATGGTGGATTAAATTGAATGCCTTGCACCGAATGATTGGTTAAAATCGGAATTTGTAATTGGGAACAGGCCTCCAAAAAACAATCGATGATGGTTTGGGAATTATTGGTAGTAGGAAACATTCTTCCATCTGACTCTGTATGGGTTTTTACCCCTCTTTTAGCAAACCAATCAATGGTATCTTTCGGTTGAAATTGATGAAAAGGGCCACGCAATTCTTTTTCTCCTCTCGGATAATTCTTTACTAAAACATTTGGCTCAAAACAGGCATGGGTAACATTGCATCTTCCTCCTCCGGAAATTTTTACTTTGGTAAGTACTTCTTTTCCTCTTTCTAAAATAGCAACTTTTAATTTCGGATTCTTTTCTTTTACATTAATTGCAGTAAAAAAACCTGCTGCTCCACCACCAATAATCAACACATCCCACATAAATTTGATTTTTTGTGATGCAAATTACAAAATAAGAAGGTTTTATATTTTTAAAAGTTTGTACTTTTACTTGGCTTTAGCATAAAACCAAAAAAACATCCGATGAAGAGCAAAGCAACCCTCAAACAGATTGCCAACGAACTTGGTGTAGCAGTTTCCACTGTTTCCAAAGCGTTAAGTGATAGCCCTGAAATTAGCGAATCGACCAAACAACGCGTTCAGGAATATGCTACTTTGCGAAACTACAAACCAAATGCCTTGGCACAACGTCTTAAAAGCCAGCAAACCAAAACCATTGGAGTAGTGATTCCGAATATTTTGAATCCTTTTTTTGCGAAAGTTTTTAGTGGTATTGAAAAAGCAGCCAATGAGAGAGGTTACACCGTGATTACCTACATTTCCAACGAATCGTTTGTGAAAGAAAAACAAGCGTTAGATTTGCTAAGCAATGGTGTGGTAGATGGTTTTATTTTATCGGTAGCAGAAGAATCTCAACAAAAAAATTTAACCCAACATTTTCAGCATGTTTTACGAGATGGTCTTCCAATTGTGATGTTTGACCGAGCTTTGCCAGATGTAAAATGTAGCCAAGTAGTAGTTGATGATGTAGATGCATGTAAAGAAGCTGTTAGGTATTTGGTACATTCTGGTTGTAAAAATATTGCGTTTTTGTCTTGCATCGAAAATTTAAGTGTTGGGCAATTAAGAGCGGAGGGGTATTTGCAAGCATTGAAAGATTTGGGTAAAGAAATTCATACGAATCAAATTATTCGCACCAATTCTGAAGATAGTTTTAATGAGCGGATTGAAAAGTTGTTGAAGGAAGAAAAATACGATGCTTTTTTATGTGCTGATGAACATAGTTCCACCTATGTAATGAAACGTTGCTTGCAAATGGGCAAGAAAATTCCAGAACAAATTTCTGTGATTGGTTTTGCCGATGGTATTTGGTCTAGAAGATTAACTCCATCTTTGTCTACCATCAGCCAGCATGGGCCAGAAATTGGAGCTGCTGCTGCCAAGTTGTTAATAGATGAAATAGAAGCCAGCCAAAAAGGCGAAAAAATAGCACCTCAAAAAGTAATTATTCGAACCGAATTACGAAAAAGAGATTCGGTGAAGAAATAAAAATAAACCCCACGATATTGTGGGGTTTGTTTTTTTGATGCTTTTACTTACTCATCTCCACAAAGTACTTGTAAAACAAAGGAATGGTTTCAATTCCCTTTAAGTAATTAAAAATACCGTAGTGTTCGTTTGGTGAGTGGATGGCATCAGAGTCTAACCCAAAGCCCATTAAAATAGTTTTAGATTTCAATTCTTTCTCAAACAAAGCAACAATTGGAATACTACCTCCGGAACGAACCGGAATAGCAGGAACCCCAAAAGTTTCGGTATACGCTTTGTTAGCAGCTTGATAACCTATACTATCAATAGGTGTTACATAAGCTTGCCCTCCGTGGTGAGGTTTTACTTTTACTTTTACGGCTTTTGGTGCAATACTTTCAAAGTGTTTTTGGAATAACTCCGTAATTTCTTCCCAGTTTTGGTCTGGCACCAAACGCATCGAAATTTTCGCAAAAGCCTTGCTAGCAATAACTGTTTTTGCTCCTTCTCCAGTATAACCACCCCAAATTCCGTTTACATCTAAGGTAGGACGTATAGAATTTCTTTCGTTGGTTACATAACCTGCTTCTCCATACACGTCCTCTATATTTAATACTTTTTTATAGTTCTCTAAACTAAAAGGTGCTTTGGCCATTTCTGCTCTTTCTTCGGTAGAAAGCTCTAACACTTTGTCATAAAACCCCGGAATGGTGATGTGGTTGTTTTCATCGTGCAAAGAAGCAATCATTTTAGCCAAAACATTTATAGGATTGGCAACAGCTCCACCATACAATCCGGAATGTAAATCGCGATTTGGTCCGGTAACCTCCACTTCTACATAACTTAACCCACGCAATCCGGTAGTAATAGATGGTTGTTGGTTAGAAATCATTCCGGTATCGGAAATTAAAATCACATCGTTGGCTAATTTTTCTTGGTTTCTTTCTACAAACCATCCTAACGATTTTGAACCAACTTCCTCTTCTCCTTCAATCATAAATTTAACGTTACAAGGCAAACAGTTGTTAGCTATCATGTACTCAAATGCTTTTACATGCATGTACATTTGTCCTTTGTCATCGCAAGAACCACGTGCAAAAATTGCTCCTTCCGGATGTATCGGTGTGGTTTTAATAACAGGTTCAAATGGTGGAGAATCCCACAAATCTATTGGATCTGGCGGTTGTACATCGTAGTGCCCATATACCAGTACCGTGGGTAAATTTTTGTCGATAATTTTTTCTCCATACACTATAGGGTATCCGGGTGTTTCGCACAATTCTACTTTATCGCAACCCGCTTTTTCTAAGCTTGCCTTTACTGCTTCTGCAGTATTTACGACATCTTGTGCATAAGCTGGATCTGCACTTACTGAAGGTATTTTTAACAATTCAATTAATTCGTTTATAAAACGTTCTTTGTTCTGTTGAACATAGGAAAATCTATTATCCATGGATTAAAATTTAAAACGTAAAAATAGGGATTATGGGGAGAATTTTATCCAAAAAATTGTGAAATAAGAATCATTACGTATATTTGCACTCCATTACTTGCGGGTGTGGTGAAATTGGTAGACACGCCAGACTTAGGATCTGGTGCCGCAAGGTGTGTAGGTTCGAGTCCTATCACCCGCACGAAAAGCTCAAACTTTAGTTTGGGCTTTTTTTATTATTTTTAATAGCAGACTTTAAAATCTATAAATTTAAAAATGCTTTAAAAATTCAATCATTACCCATCCCGTTTCAAGTTTTTTGTAAAAATTCAAACGTTATCGTTTCTCTTTAAATGGCTTTTTACCTATACAAAACCTATACGAAAAGGTTATAGCGGTTTAAAATATTTTATTTAAAAATATTTTATTTTTTTGATTGTCAATTATTTAAGAAATATTTAATCAATTGCTTTGTTGTATAGTTCTTTTTAGAGACAATTTGTTGCTTACAGCCATTAATCCATTAAATTTATTGAAATTGTATAAAAGATAAATTATTTTTTTGTATTTATAAATTAATGCACATTAAAAATGTCAAAAAATTAATGTACAAACTTTTTAATTATTAAAAAAGTAGTTCTTCAATATGTGCTTTAAAAAAATAATCAAACTCAATAATTAATTACTTATGAAAAACTTTTTAGTATTTCTCATTTGCATTTCTTTCTGTTGGAATATGCAAGCCCAAAGTCAGAAAGTAGTGGTAGAAAATTCTGCTAACGGCTCCAAACTTTTGGTTAACGGAAAAGAAATCATGGTCAACGGAATGAACTGGGATTATTTTCCAATCGGAACCAATTACAGTTATAGTTTATGGAACCAGCCAGATGCTTTTGTAAAAAAAGCACTAGATGATGAAATGTCGTTACTACAAAACATGGGGGTAAACTCGATTAGGGTTTATGCCGGAATTCCAAAAAAATGGATTGAATACATTTATGATGCCTATGGAATTTATACCATGTTGAACCATTCTTTTGGTAGATATGGCTTAACCATTGATGGGGTTTGGACTCCGGTAACCAATTATGCAGATGCCAAAACACAAACTGTATTGATGAATGAGGTAAAAGAAATTGCAGAAACCTACAAAAACACCCGTGGTTTGTTGTTAATTCTTTTAGGTAATGAAAATAACTATGGCTTGTTTTGGGCAGGTGCCGAAACCGAAGACTTTCCGGATGAAGAAGACCAAAGAAGAGAAGTTGGTTTAAAAAGAGGGGTGCCAATGTACCAGTTAATGAACCAGGCTTCTAAAGCAATTAAAGCAATCAACCCGAACAATCCTGTTGCCATTTGTAATGGTGATTTGTTGTTTTTAGATATCATCGCAAAACAATGTCCGGATGTAGACATCTTAGGTGTTAACGTGTACCGAGGAGTTTCTTTTGGTGACTTGTATGACCGAGTGAAAAAAGAATATGGCAAGCCTGTATTATTAACTGAATTTGGTTCGGATGCATTTAATGCCAAGACCATGGAAGAAGACCAAAACGCACAAGCCTTTTATTTAAAAGGAAATTGGAAAGAAATTTACCAAAATGCAGCAGGAATGGGTAAAGCCGGAAACTCTTTAGGAGGATATACATTTCAATTTAGTGATGGTTGGTGGAAGTTTGGTCAAACTAAAAACCTAAGCATACACGACACAAATGCATCTTGGAGCAATGGTGGATATCAGTTTGACTACCAAGAAGGACAAAATAACATGAACGAAGAATGGTTTGGAATTTGTGCCAAAGGAACTACCAATGCTGCAGGATTTTACCAATTGTTCCCAAGAACCACTTATTATTTGTTGAAGGAAATTCATTCTTTTGACCCTTATACTCCAGGAAAGTCGCTATTAGATATCGAAAGCCATTTTGTTAAAGCACAAATTATCGATGCGGGTTTACGGGCAAGAGGCGACAAAGCTGCTTTAAATGCCGAAAATAGCGGTAAAATCAAAATCAGCCGAATGCGTGCTGAATTTACAACCTTCAATACCGGTGGAAGTTTAACAACCACTCCAGAAGCTGCTGTTCCTAATGGCACTACTTTCCCAAACCAAAAAGGGTTCGATCATATGCAATCGTACTATTTTGGTGTAGAGGGCAAACCTTCCGGAAACATGACGGCAAATGTAGATTTTAACATCCTAGGAAATGTTGCCAAAAATCCGATTGATGAGATATTCTTTGAAAACAGGGGTCGTCCGGTATTTGTCCAAACTACAAATGGGGAGGTTCAAATGCAAGATGTAAACCGATTACAAGTATATAGTGCAAGCTATAAATGGGATCATGAATATTTTAATTTAGATGGTTTTTACCGAACCGGTCACTACCATTGGGGCTATGAAGGAGACTTTTTCGGATTATATCCGGAGGCCAATTACGGGCCAAACATGGATATCTATAATGGTATTGCACCTTTTGGATTTGAAATGGAAGGCAAAAAAATATTCAAAGGTCTAAAAATGGCTTTTGGCCCTCAATTGTGGTGGGGAGCTAACCCTGCAATTTTGTTAAAGTACCAAAGAGATATTGCTAAATTTCGCTTTACTACTATTTTCCATGAAGATCTAGACCAACAAGATGCTTCTGAAAGTTCTTTTGCTGTACCAATGCCAAAAACCAGAAGATTGACCTTACACTTACAAAGAAAGTTCAACAAATTCACTGTTGACTTAGGAGGTATTTGGGGAGGACAACCATTAAATGGTAGAGAATACCAAGTAATGAGAGATAATAATGGCACAGAGCAAGTATTTGTAAATAGAATTGAAGGAAAAGACAACTGGGGAGGTAAAGTTAAATTTACTTACACTGGTGGAAAATTCAATTGGTATGGCCAAGCTGCTGCACAAGGTTTGGTTGCACAAGGTGGATTTGATGCAACACAAACTTTTACCGGATGGAGGTTAAAAGATAGTGGTAGCGGTAACCAATACAATGTATTGAGTGGATTTACTTACCAAATCGGAAAATTACAAATTGCTCCTAACTTTTTATGGCAAAAGCCATTGGAAGGGCCTATAACAGCTATTGCCAATACTCCTGCTCGTCCGAGAAACATCTTGGATGATCCATTTGTAGTAAGAGCCAACCGAGAACAAACTTCTGCAGAATTACTTTTAACTTTCGATCCAACTCCTGGCACTTGGATGTATGAGTGGGATAATGACAGAAGTGAAGATGCTCGTTTTGCATTCAGTGGTGGAGTAGTTTTCCGTCATATGCCAACTACTATGGATGCAGCTATTGGTATTCTACAAGATGGTAGAACATTATTCGCTTTTCCTGGCGCAGTTCCTGCGGCAGATTTGTGGGAATTTCACGGAAGAGTAGTTTCTAAATTAGGAACTGATTTTGGATTGGTAGCAGGTTTATATGCAGGAGATGCACAAGCAAATGGTGATAGTGATAGAATGATTTCAAGATACGGAATGGACTTAAGAATGATTTACAAAAAAGTAAAATTCATGTCACACGTTAAAGTAAACGATTGGGGACCATTTGACTACCACCGAGACTTCAACTTAACTTTCCCATTGCAATTAATGGCCGACATTTCAACCGAAATAGGAAAACCAGATTGGTTTATGTTGCCTGGAACCAGAATAGGTTTGAGAGGTATGTGGAGATCGTTAGACCAATTCTCTAACAGATACAATCCAACACAATCCATCACTCCTGGTGGCAGCTTTGCGGTAAATCCTAATGCCATCGGATTCCCTAACGGTAACGAATGGGAAATCAGAACATACATTCACATCAACATAGGAAATTAATAAAAAATAAATGATTATGAAAAAGTTTTTTAATATAAAACCACAGTTTTTGATCATCTTAGGGGCAATTATGTTCATAGGTTGCCAAAACGATGATGCCGATTTAATGGAGGCATCCTTCTCTAAAAACCCATATGTTTTCAACGACACTTTTGTGGGAATGAATGGAGATGAGTTTATCTTGTTTTATGGAGGTTCCAACTTTGACTCCTTTTCCGTAGACAATACACAAGGATATAACAGTAATGCCTCTATTCGAATTGATGTTCCTAATGCAAACAACCCTAATGGAAATTATGCAGGAGCCATATTTAGAGCTATGGGAAGCGGAAGAAATTTAACCGGATTTACCGCTCTTACTTTTTGGGTAAAAGCCTCTCAAGGTACTACCGTTGGTGAATTTGGTTTTGGAGAAGATTTTATTGAAAACAAATACATCACATCCATCCAAAATGTAAATATTGGCACCAATTGGACCAAAATTATTATTCCTATTCCAGACCCATCTAAGTTAACCAACGAAAGAGGTTTGTTTAGATATGCTGCCGGAACACAAGCTACCAATGGATTGGGATACACCCTTTGGATTGACGAGATTAAATTTGAAAATCTTGGTACTATTGCACACCCACAAGCCAAGATTGAGAATGGAAACAATGTATCTCGTAGCTTATTTGCAGGTGTTACTTCACAAGTAGGTGGTATTCAAACTACTTTTAATATGCCAAACGGAGTAAATTTAGCAGTTGTGGCATCTCCAAACTACTTTAATTTTGTTTCTTCCAATCCTGCAGTAGCAACTGTTAACAGCAACGGGTTAATTACCGCTCAAAGTCAGGGACAAGCAATAATTTCAGCCACTTTTAATGGGGTAGCCGCTCCTGGAAGTGTGACTGTAAATTGTACGGGTACTTTTGTACATGCACCTACCCCTACACGACCAGCTAACAAGGTTATCTCTATTTTTTCTAATGCTTACAACAATGTACCAGTAAATTATTACAATGGTTATTGGCAGCCTTGGCAAACTACTGTATCTAACGATTTTGTTGTGAACGGAGACAACATACTTAATTATGAAATTTTCAATTTTGTAGGCATCGAGTTTAGTTCCCCTACAGTTAATGCAACCGGAATGACGCATTTTCATGCTGATTTCTTTATTCCAGGACCAATAGCCCCTGGAAGACAACTTCGAGTTATTGTGGTTGATTTTGGTGCAGATGGTGCTTTTGGTGGTGGTGATGATACTAGACATTCTACCACGTTTATGGCTCCTACTTTAGTATCACAAAATTGGATTTCCATTGATATTCCATTTTCTGCAATGCCAAATTTAGCAAGCAGATCCAAATTGGCACAAATCATCTTTGAAGGTGGAGATGGCAGTGTTATTTATGCGGACAACATTTATTTCTATAACAATAACTAACTATTAATCATGAAAATAAATAAAATATACTTTCTCGGATTCACTGCATTGCTTATGGGTTTGTACAGCTGTACAAGCGAGACTGAGCAAAAATTAGAACCAAGAAATTGGGAATTGGTATGGGCTGATGAGTTTAACGAAGCAGCTGGAACACAGCCAAATCCTACTAAATGGACCTACGACTTAGGTACAGGTAATAATGGCTGGGGGAATTTTGAACAACAAACCTATACCAACCGTCCGGAAAACGTTTCTATGGATGGCAATGGTAATTTAGTTATTACTGCCAGAAGAGAAAATTTTCAAGGAGCTCAATTTACTTCTGCTCGTATCAAAACACAAGGAATTTTTGACCAGAAATACGGCAAATTTGAAGCTCGTTTAAAAACTCCATACGGACAAGGCTTATGGCCAGCATTTTGGTTGTTAGGAAATAATATAAACGAAGTTAGTTGGCCACAATGTGGTGAAATTGACGTGATGGAATTAAGAGGGCAATTACCTTCTATCATCAACGGAAGTATTCATGGCCCTGGTTTTTCTGGAGCTGATGCACTGTCCGGAACCTATGGCCTGCAAAATGCCCGTTTTGACACTGATTACTATACTTATACAGTAGAGTGGGATGCCAATAAAATCGACTTTTTTGTGAATGGTTTTTTATACCACCGAATTACTAAGTCAGATGTACAAACCAAAGGAGAGTGGGTGTTTGACCATCCTTTCTTCATGATTTTAAACGTAGCTGTAGGTGGTAACTATGTAGGAGCACCTAATTTAGGAACTCCTTTTCCTCAAAAAATGATCATCGACTACGTAAGAGTTTACCAAGAAAAAAAATAATCTATCCTATTTTATCAACTATTAGATTTTATAATGAATTTATCTGCTTCAGCAACTGATTTGAATGTCGAAACCATTTATGGTGAAAGCTACTTTAAAATTAGCAACGTAAACACCCTACGTCCGTTTTTTATGAGCATTGTCAGCGATTCTGATCACTGGATGTTTATATCAAGTAACGGAGGGTTGAGTGCTGGTAGAAAAAACGCAGAATTTTCGTTGTTCCCTTATTATACGGATGATAAAATTACTGAATCGGCTGAAATTACAGGGAGTAAATCAATTTTTAGAGTAAACATAAATGGAGAAGCACATCTATGGGAACCTTTTTCTATTAGACAATCAGGACAATATGCCACTCAAAGAAACTTGTACAAAAACCAATTTGGCAATAAAGTTATTTTTGAAGAAATCAACCACGATTTACAACTAACATTTCGCTACCAATGGAGCTCTTCCAACCAATTTGGATTTGTAAAAACTTCCGAATTAATCAATTGTTCTGATAAAGCCGTTTCGATAGAATTGTTAGATGGTTTGCAAAATTTACTTCCTGCTTCGGTGAGTAGCGATTTGCAAAGATCTAGCAGTAATTTGGTTGATGCCTACAAACGAAACGAACTAGATGCCAACACCGGATTAGGGATTTATGCCCTAAGTGCCATAATTGTAGATAAAGCCGAGCCAAGCGAAGCTTTAAAAGCCAATGTGGTGTGGAGTATTGGTTTGCAAAATGCTTCTTATTTGGTTTCTTCCTTGCAATTAGATGCTTTTAGAAATGGAAAAGCCATTCATCAAGAAACCGATGTAAAAGCAGAAAAAGGAGCTTATTTTGTGCATACCAAAATCAATTTGTCGGCAAATGAAAGTAAAACATGGCAAACCGTTGCCAACGTTAACCTCAACCATGCACAAGTAATTGCTCTTATTCAAAACTTAGAAAAGAATAAAAACTTAGCAAATGAAATTGCTGAAGATGTTCAATTAGGCACACAAAACCTCATCCGTTTGAATGCAGCTGCAGATGGTTTACAATTTTCGGAAGATAACCTCAAAGATGCTCGTCACTTTTCAAACACGCTTTTCAACATCATGCGTGGTGGTATTTTTGATTTTAATTACCAAATAGACAAAGCAGATTTTGTTGCCTATCTAAAAAAAGCAAATAATGAGGTATTTAAAAATCAATCTACATTTATTCAAGGTCTTGCAGAAACATTTAGTTATACAGATTTATTACTTCAAATTAAATTCAGTAACGATAAAGATATTAAAAGATTAGCAACGGAATATTTACCGCTAAAATTTAGCAGAAGACACGGAGACCCTTCTCGTCCATGGAACAAATTTTCTATCAACACCCGAAACGAAATAGATGGTTCTAAAATTTTAGACTACGAAGGCAACTGGAGAGATATTTTCCAAAACTGGGAAGCATTAGCCCATTCCTATCCTATGTTTATGGATGGAATGGTGAGCAAGTTTTTAAACGCTTCCACTTTTGATGGCTACAATCCATATCGCGTTACCAAAGGAGGCTTTGACTGGGAAACCATCGAACCAGATGACCCTTGGTCCTACATTGGTTATTGGGGAGACCATCAAATCATTTATCTTTTAAAGTTTTTAGAATTTACAGAAGATTATTTCCCCGGAAAAGTTCAAAAGTGGTTAGACCAAGAAATATTTGTATATGCTGCTGTGCCTTATCGCATCAAATCGTATGAAGACATAATAAAAAACCCTAAAGACACCATTGATTTTGACCATCATTGGGATGCCGAAATTCGCAAAGAAAGAGAAACCTTAGGTGCAGATGGTGCTTTATTAAAAACCGGAGAAAACCAAATTTACCATGTAAATTTTTTAGAGAAAATCATGGCAACGGTTTTGGCTAAAATCTCCAACCTTATTCCAGAAGGTGGAATTTGGATGAACACCCAACGGCCAGAATGGAACGATGCCAACAATGCCTTGGTTGGAAACGGAATTTCGATGGTAACCTTGTATTACTTGCGAAGATTCCTCACTTGGATGGATCGTGTTTTGGGAGAAACTTCTTTAGAAAACATCAAAATTTCCAACGAAATGGTAGAGTTTTACCATGCCATTCGCGAAACTTTGTTGGCTCATGAAGCTGCACTTAATGGCAGCATTTCAAACAAACAACGCAAACAAATTGCAGATGCTTTAGGAAAAGCAGCTTCTGATTACCGAACACATATTTACCAAAACGGTTTTTGGGGTAAGAAAAGAACCATCTCTATTGATGGATTAAAGCAATTCACCAAAGTAAGCTTGCAGTTTTTGGAGCATTCTATCAAAGCAAACGAAAGAGCAGACCACTTATACCATGCCTACAACTTACTTTCTGTAAATAACAAGACATTTTCTGTTAACTATTTAAGTGAAATGTTAGAAGGGCAAGTTGCGGTTTTAAGTGCCAAATTTTTATCAGCAAAAGAAGCATTAAAAGTACTAGATGGATTAAAAAACAGTGCTTTGTTCAGGCAAGATCAATACAGTTATCTGCTATATCCAAACAAAGAATTACCCGGATTTTTACAGCGAAATAACATTCCAGCTGCTGAAGTACATTCTTCTGAGTTATTAATAACTTTGCTACAGAAAAACAACCAACAAATCATCACCAAAGATGTAAAAGGAGGGTATCACTTTAACGGAAACTTTAAAAATGCAGCTGATTTAACATTGGCTTTAGACCAATTAGGTTCGGAATACCAATCTTTAGTAAACCATGACAAAACTTTGGTTTTAGAAATTTTTGAAAAAGTTTTTAACCACAAAGCATTTACCGGAAGATCGGGTACTTTTTATGCCTACGAAGGTTTGGGGTCTATTTACTGGCACATGGTTTCCAAACTATTACTAGCAGTGATGGAAAATTGCCTAAAAGCCATCGAAAACTCAGAAGACGAAGTTACCATTGGTAAATTACTAGAACACTATTACGAAATTCAAGCCGGAATTGGGGTGCACAAATCACCAAAATTATACGGAGCTTTCCCAACCGACCCTTATTCGCATACCCCATGGCATAAAGGAGCTCAGCAACCCGGGATGACCGGACAAGTAAAAGAAGACTTATTGGCTCGTTTAGGAGAAATAGGATTGCAAGTAAAAGCCGGGAAAATTCATTTTCAGCCTAAATTACTTCGTATTGTAGATTTATTGCAACAAGCAACTTCTGTAGAATATGTGGAGGTGAATGGCAACTTCCAAAAAATGGAATTACCAGCAAATAGTTTGTTTTTTACTTATGGTCAAGTTCCAGTTATTTACCAATTAGCAGAAGAGAACGCAATAGATGTGGAAATCAATGGAAAAATTATTCGTTCTGAAAGCTTTGTTTTAAGCGAAGACATCAGCCAAAAAATATTTGGCAGAACCGGAGAAGTAACTTCTATCAAAGTACACTTAACCAGAAATCAATTTAAAAATTAATGGCAGAATGAGGTTATTGCGTTTACATATCCATTTAATAACGTTCCTCATCATTACATCGTGTAAAACCAACGATATGGCAAACAACAAAACTGCTGCACAAATTTTAGGAAACCCCGAATATCCAGCCATTTGTTATGGTGGTTATCGTGAAAATACACGCGAAATTACTCCTACTTTACAACAAGTTAAAGAAGATTTATTGATTTTATCTGCCCTTAAATATAAAATCATTCGAACCTATAACGTGCATTTGCCCGAAATTGAAGTCATTCTTCAAGCCATTGCAGAATTAGAAAAAGTGAATCCTGATTTTGAAATGTATGTAATGCTTGGAGCTTGGATAGATTGCAAAAACGCATGGACCAACCAACCCACCGATCATTTTCAGGAAAGCGAACGCAATGCCATAGAAATTGCAGAGGCAGTTAGGTTAACCCAAAAATACCCAAACATCATCAAAATTATTGCAGTGGGCAATGAAGCCATGGTAAAATGGGCAACCAATTACTACGTGCAACCCGATGTAATTTTAAAATGGGTCAACCATTTACAAGACCAAAAAAAAGCAGGCAAACTTTCCAAAGATTTATGGATTACAAGCTCTGATAATTTTGCTTCATGGGGAGGTGGCACACCCGACTATCACGTGGAAGCACTCAACCAACTCATCAAAGCGGTAGATTACATTTCCGTGCACACCTACCCTATGCACGACACCCACTACAACCCAACCTTTTGGGGAATTTTAGAAAAAGAAAAAAATCTATCTAAAAAAGAGCAAATAGAAAAAGCCATGATTCGTTCCGTTGAGTATGCGGTGAATCAAGTAAAAAGTGTAGAAAATTACATGAAAAGCTTGGGTGTGAACAAACCAATTCATATTGGGGAGACCGGTTGGGCAACTAGTTGTCATGATTTGTACGGAAACCGTGGTTCTAAAGCAACTGATGAATACAAATCTGCAAGATACTTTCACTTAATCAACGAGTGGTGCAACAAAAACAAAATGAGTTGCTTTTATTTTGAAGCCTTTGACGAACAATGGAAAGATGCCAAGCATCCACAAGGTTCCGAAAACCATTTTGGGCTCATCAATCTGCAATCGCAAGCAAAATATGCTTGGTGGAGCATGGTGGACAAAGGAGTTTTTAAAGGACTAACCCGAGATGGCAAACCCATCACCAAAACTTTTGATGGAAATGAAGGGGTTTTGTTTAATGAAGTTGCTCTTCCGAATACTTTACAATTAGAACCCGCACAACCATGAAAAAACTATCGCATTTAGGGGTGTTTTGTCTTTTGGTTGGTGTGAGTTGTCAATCCGAAAAAGAAATGGTAATAGAAATATACGAAACTTCTGCAGCAGGCAATCAAATGACTTTGGTACAACCTACAGAAGTAACTGAAAACCTAACAGAATTAACCATTTTACCTGAAGAAACCTATCAAACTATAAAAGGTATTGGTGGCTCTTTTACCGAAGCTACTGCACATTTGCTTTTGCAACTAAGCGAAAAAAATCGCAATGAAATTCTAGAAGCTTATTTTGGAGAAAGTGGAGCCAAATACTCCCTTACCCGTACCCATATTGCTTCCTGCGATTTTTCGTTAGGCAATTACACTTATGCTCCGGTTGCTAACGATATGCATTTAGAAAATTTTAGCATCCAAGAAGACGAGCAAGACATAATTCCCATCATCCAACAAGCACAAAAAATATCCAAAGACGGCTTTCAAATCATCGCTTCTCCCTGGACAGCCCCACCTTGGATGAAAGACAATAAACATTGGGTGGGTGGTAAATTGTTGCCAGAATACCAGGAAGTGTATGCTTTGTATTTCTCCAAATATCTGCAAGCATACAAAGAAAAAGGCATAGATATTTGGGGAGTAACCCCGGTAAACGAACCACATGGCAACGGTAATAATTGGGAAAGCATGCACTTTAGCCCGAAAGAAATGACCGATTTTGTGCAATTTCACTTAGGACCTAAATTAGAAAAAGACGGTTGGGGACACATCAAAATTTTAGGATACGATCAAAACCGAGCTGGCATCAAAGAATGGGTAGATGTTATGTTTGCTACTCCTGAAAGTTCTAAATACTATGCAGGAACTGCGGTGCATTGGTACGAAAGCACCTACGATTATTTTGGAGAAGCACTAACCTATGCACACCTAAAAGCTCCCACCAAACACCTTATTCAAACCGAAGGTTGCGTAGATGCCGAAGTGCCTCAATGGAAAAATGATACATGGTATTGGAGCAAAGAAGCTACCGACTGGGGTTGGGATTGGGCAAGTCCGGAAGAAAAATACCTACACCCAAAATATGCACCAGTACATAGATATGCAGGCGATATGATAGGTTGTTTTAACAACTGGGTAGATGGTTGGATAGATTGGAACATGGTGTTAGATACCCAAGGAGGCCCTAACTGGTTTAAAAACTGGTGTGTGGCTCCAGTAATTGTAGACCCTAAAAAAGATGAAGTATATTACACACCATTGTACTATACCATGAAGCACTTTAGTCGATTTATTCGTCCGGGTGCGAAAAGAATCGGATTTAAAATTAACCATCTGTTGCTTCAAACCACTGCGTTTAAAAATCCGGATAACAGCATGGTGGTGGTGGTATTTAATCCGGGGGAAAAACGAGAAAATGTACAATTAAATATCTCTGGCAAAACAACTACATTTCTCATTGACCAACAAGCATTACAAACCATTATTATAAAATAAAATTTTATGGAAACCCTTCCAAAAGACAGAGTATCCTTACTCCAAAAATCGGCTTTCGGAGCCGGACACTTTGCTTTAAATCTACTTCCTGGAGCTTTAGGCGTTTTTAGTTTTTTCTTACTTACTGCATTTGGAATGGATCCTTTTTTAGCTGGTATTTTAGGAGGTTTGCCTCGTTTATACGATGCCATTTCAGATCCTATCATGGGGTTTATTTCTGATAATACCAAATCCAAATGGGGACGAAGAAGACCCTACATTTTTGTTGGAGCAATTTTAAGTGGGATTTTTTACATTCTTTTATGGCAAATGTCTCCAGAAAATTCACAGATGTATAACTTTTGGTACTTCTTAATTTTCTCATTAATCTTTTTAACCGGAAATACCATTTTTGCTACTCCATTAGTAGGTTTAGGTTATGAAATGACCACCGACTATAACGAACGTACAAGATTAATGGGATTTGCCAATACAGTCGGACAAATTGCATGGATGATTGTGCCATGGTTTTGGGTAATAATTGCCAATCCTAAAATGTATGCTACCCAAGTTGAAGGTGTTAATGAATTGGCTATTTATGTTGGGGTAATTTGTATGGTTTTAGGCGTGTTTCCTGCTGTTTTTTGTAAAGGTATTGATTCGGCAAAAATGGAAAACAGAAAAGAAATTTCCTTTAAAACCATCGGTTCAAGCTTTAAAGAGTTATTTTATAGTATCAAACAAGTTTCGCAAAACAAGCCATTTATGAAGCTTTGTGCTGCAACTTTTTTGGTATTTAACGGCTTTCAAATTGTGGCCTCTTTTAGTGTTTTCATCATTGTTTTCTACATGTACAATGGTAGCTATGAAGGTGCGGGCACTTGGCCGGCTTGGTTTGCTACCATAAGTGCTATGTTAACGGCTTTTATGGTAATTCCGGTTGTGACCAGAATTGCCAACAAATGGGGAAAAAAGAATGCTTTTATTATTGCTTCTATCATTTCTATTGTTGGTTATTTATTAAAATGGTGGGGGTTTAACAACGAGCTGAATGCTTCATTTAACCAAACTTCTTTAGCAAAAAACATGACAAAAGGTTTGCAATCCGTTTTTGATGCTATCGGACCAACTTTAGAAAGCTTGAATATGTCGTGGTTTACTATAGACACCACCCAAGGAGTGCCTTGGTTAATTTTTATACCTATTCCATTATTGTCTTTCGGTTTAGGAAGTTTGTTTACTCTAATGATGAGTATGACAGCAGATGTTTGCGACTTAGACGAACTGAACAATGGCATGCCTAGAAAAGAAGGAACATTTGGTGCTATTTATTGGTGGATGGTAAAACTAGGACAAGGATTGGCATTAGTAATAGGAGGTTTTGTGCTGAAATTGATAGGATTTGATGGAGGTGCCGCCACCCAAACTGCTGAAACTTTATACCAACTTCGCTTAATGGATATCATTATCCCATCTTTAACAGCTGCCTTTGCGGCTTGGGTAATGTGGACCTATAATTTATCCGAAGATAAAGCAAGAGAAATCAAGGAACAATTAGTAAAACGAAGAGGAGAATTGTAATTTAAAATTCAACCAAATATGTCGTTTCGTAAAGAATATTTAAACCATTTTATATCCACCGAAAGCAACAAAGCTTTCCAAACCTACCAAGGTTACTCGATAGAGAAATTAATGAATTTGTTTCGTCAAATTTTAGAAAATGGAACCCATGGGTTTTGCTTTAGTGTGTATGAAGAAGGACAAAAACCCGGAGATGTTATCTCAGAAGAACAAATTATAAGACGCTTAAACATCTTAAAACCTCATACCAAATGGATTCGCACCTTTTCGTGTTCCGAAGACAACGACAAAATTTCACGTATAGCCAAAAAGTTAGGTTTTAAAACTTTAGTAGGTGCTTGGTTGGGAAGCGATAAAGAAAAAAACGAAGAAGAAATTAGCGGTCTTGTTGGATTGGCCAAGGAAGGTTGTGTGGATTTGGCTGCGGTTGGAAATGAGGTTTTGTACAGAAAAGATTTGACCTTAGAGGAGTTAATAAAATACATCCAAGAAGTAAGATGTAAAATTCCTCATGTGCCTGTTGGGTATGTAGATGCGTACTACGAATTTACCTTACATCCGGAATTGGTAGAAGTATCTGATGTTTTGTTGTGTAATTTATATCCTTACTGGGAAGGAACTCCAATTGAGCATGCCATGAATCATGTGAAACACATGCACCAACAAGTGAAAAACGTAAGTCAAAACAAACCAATCATCATTACCGAAACTGGCTGGCCAAGTCAAGGAGAAGCAACCGGAAATGCTGTTCCGTCAGAATTATCCATGCTAATTTATTTTATCCAAGTACAATTGTGGTGTTTAGAAAACAACCATCCTTTATTTTATTTTTCCTCCTTTGACGAATCGTGGAAAGTAGGGTCAGAAGGTACCGTTGGTGCTTATTGGGGTGTATGGGACAAACATGAAACCTTGAAATTTTAAAATATGTATAAAAAAATTCTAATTATTGTATCATTATTTCTTTCTATCTCAAGTTACAGTCAAGGAATTGATGTAGTGTATAACGATTTGGTTTGGTCGGATGAATTTGACCAAAACGGAGCCATCAACAATAGCAAATGGCACCACCAAACCTTGTTGCCAAACGGAAATAGCTGGTATAACGGAGAGGTACAACACTACACCAATTTAATAACCAACTCATTTGTAGATAATGGCACTTTAAAAATAAGAGCCATTCGCGAAAATTATACCAACCAAGGTGTAACCAAGCAATTCACATCTGCTCGTTTAAATTCAAAATTTGCTTTTACATACGGAAGAGTAGATATTCGGGCAAAAATTCCAACCAATCAAGGTACTTGGCCTGCCTTGTGGTTGTTAGGAAAAAACATCAACGAGCCGGGTGGATTTTTCCAACCGCAATTTGGCACCGCCAATTGGCCTGCTTGTGGAGAAATTGACATCATGGAACATGGCATTACCCCTAATATGCCAACCGGATACATACAAAGTGCTATTCACACGCCTTCTTCTTTCGGAAATACCGTGAATCACGGTGGTATGGTGGCACCTAACTTGGGAAATGGCTTTCATGTATATACCATGAATTGGTCGCCTTTTCAAATCACTTTTTTACTAGATGGGATTCCGTTTTATACCTATAATCCAAACGTAAAAAATGCCAGTACCTGGCCTTTTACTGCTGACCAGTATTTATTACTAAACATTGCCATGGGAGGAGTTGCAGGTGTAATTCCAAGTAATTTTACCCAAGCTACTATGGAAATTGATTATATAAGAATATATCAAAACACCCAAGTAGACACCAATGCACCCACCAATTTTGTTGCTAATGTTGGAAATATTACAAATAATAGCATAGAGCTTCTGTTAAATGCTAATGATAATTCTGGTAGTGTTGTATATACCTTACAATCAGGTAGTAACGAATGGACTTTTGCACATCCGGAAGGTAGCCAAAAATCATTTGTTGTTCCGAACTTGATGCCTAACACCAATTATGTATTTACAGTTACCGCAAAAGATATGTCCGGAAACCAAGCTGCTAACAATCCAATTACATTAAATGCCACTACTTTGGGAGCTACGGGATGCTCAGGAAGTAGTAATGCGGCACAACAAGGAAGTTTTAGTATTGGATATAGTTATGCATTTGAAACCATCAATAACGAAGTGAAAGTAACCTTTCAATTGTTAGATACCGACAAAATAGGTGTGGTAGGTATTTTATGGCAACCATCACCTTTTTCAGAATTATCCATGACCAATATTGGCAACAATACATTTACTAGAACTTTAACTGGATTAGCAAATGGAACCACCGTGAATTTTGCATGTAAATTCGCTTTTGCTGGTGGATTGTCAGTAACCACATACTACAGCTATATGGTAGGAAGCGATTGTGCCTTAAAGGTTTCTGAATTTAACACTCCTACTTTTACCTTTTTAAATCCCGCTAAAGATGTTTTATCTATTCAAAGTGAAACCGAAATAGAACAATTGGAAATATATTCTTTACAAGGCAAACTAGTTTTGGTAGCTACAGAATCTTTTGACCATATTCCTATACAAACATTGAGTCCAGGAGTATACTTACTTCAATTGAGCCAAAACGGTATCAAAACCACAAAAAAACTAATTGTACAACAATAATTATTGCTTTAATAACTATACATCACCTATACGAAAACGATTTAATAACCCTTGTAATGCTTTTAAAATCACGGAAACCACTAATAAAATATAACATAAAAACAAATCTATGGTTGTATAGTTTCTATAACTTGCAATTATAGGATAGTTATCAAAGTAATTCTAAATTTACAATTCATCAATAATAATCTTTAAATTTTAGGAAATATGAAAAAAATTACGTTTTTGATTTCGATTTTCTCCTTTATGATGGGAATGTCGCAAAATTTAATCACCAATGGTGATTTTGAAAATGGAACTGCAGGTTGGTCGGGTAATGCGGCAAATGTAGTTTGTCAAGCAAGTAATTGCTACAATAGTGCTACAATAAATTCTGCAGGTAATCCATGGGATGTAAACTTAAGTTACGTGTTGAACATTCCAACTGCAGGGGTAAGCTATCAATTAATATTTAGTGCTTGGTCTAATGTAAATAGACCCTTAATTGCTGGTATTGGTTTAAATCAAGATCCGTGGACCAATACAACACAAACTGTAAATTTAACAACTACCCCACAAACTTTCACTTTAAATTTAACATCAAATTTTTCTAGCCCAACTAGTAGAATTATATTTGATATGGGAAATGCTGTTGGCGAAGTTAATATTGATAATGTTGTATTACAATTAACTCCCCAAAGCCAATTACCGTTGCTTTTAGATTTTGAAACGGCTTCACAATTTACATTTTCTGGTTTTGAGGGCTTAGCTAGTGCTACAATTGTGACTGACCCTGTTTCTGGAGGAACAAGAGGAAATGGATATAGATTACAAAATCAGACAACTGGAAATCCTTGGCAAGGTGGAGAAGTAGTATTAACAGGTAATAAAAGAGTGCGTTTAACTACTAATAAAACTATACAAGTGGATGTATATTCCACCCAAGCATTTAATTTATTAACAAAAGTAGAAGTAGGAGCAGTTGCATCTGCAACTGCTGCTGCTTATACTACACCTGGTCAATGGCAAACTTTAACCTTTAACTTTAATGTCCCTATGGATGGGACTGGTGTTGCAAATGGTGATTACCAAAAAATCGTTTTCTTTGGTGGTTGGAACGCAACTAATAACGGATTCGCTGCGCCTTCAAACTTTGCATATCATGTAGACAACATTAGAGGAGAAGAAGGTAATGTAGGGCCACCACCGGCACCTACTGTTGCTGCACCAACTCCTCCTGCAAGACCTGCAGCTGATGTAAAATCTATTTTTAGTGATGCTTACACTCCAATTTCAACTATAGGATATACTGGAAGCGATAACACTTTCGATAACTCATGGTGTGGTGCAACCACAACTTTGGTTCAAATTGCAGGTAATAATACCCACATGGTTACAGGCCTAGGTTGTGAGGGTGTAACTTTTATTGATGGTAGATTTGACGCTACAACATTTACACACTTCCATATTGATATGTGGACTCCTACTGCAACTTTAGACAAGAGTTTTAACGTGAAATTTTCTAACTGGAATGGTGGTGCTGGAGAAGCTAATGCCATTGAATTTTCAATGACAAATGCAAACTTGCTTACAAATCCTAACCCTGGAACTTGGTATTCATTCGATATTCCTCTGTCTGCTTTTGCACCTATCAATAATGCAAACAGAAATGATATTGTACAGTTTATAATTACTTCTGACTTAGGCACTGTTTACTACGATAACTTATATTTACACAAAAATACAGTGTTAAGCGTAAATGAATTTGAAGTAAACAATACAGTTACCATTTATCCTAACCCGGCAAATAGCATCATCAACTTAAATGCAAAACACAATATTGAACAAGTTGCTATATTTAATATTACCGGACAACAAATTTTGGTAACGCAACCAAATGTTGCAGAAACTAGCATTGATGTAAGTAACTTTAACTCTGGGATCTATTTGGTGAAAACTTTAGAAAATGGGGTAGAAAAAACTACAAAATTTGTAAAAAACTAATATTACCTTACCGATTATATTTTTAACCCTGCAACTCAA